>JAKPSO010000327.1 GCA_029571495.1 Pseudomonadota bacterium | reverse complement strand
CGCGCTGGCGATCTTGCCGAGCATGTATTCGTACAGGTCGCCCTTGGTGTCTCGGTCTTCCATCGGGACGTGATCGAGCATGTCCACGACCTTGGCCAAGAGCGCCGGCGTGGGGATGGTGAAGCGCGCGTCTTTCATGTGGTGCGAGTAGGTCGAGCCGTCGCCGCCCATCGAACGCATGAACGGAAAGACGTGTTCGCCGACGACGGTGTACATCTCGGCGGGGGCGAAGTTCTTGAAATTGCTCCAGCGCAGATCGGCGTAAGCGCGGCCCTTGGCGTCGTTGCCTTCGGGGAAGATGCGGCCTTCGATGGGTTTGCCGGTGCGGTTGGCTTTGTTTTCTGCGCCGATGTGGATGTCGTCCATGCGGCGCAGGAACAGGAGATACGTGATTTGCTCCATGACCTCCATCGGATTGGCGATGCCGCCGGACCAGAAGGCATTCCAGATTGAGTCGACCTGGCTGCGAAGTTCGCCTGTGAGCATGGGCAGTTTCTTTGTTTCGTTGCGGGGATTTCGGCGGTGCGCGGTGGGGTGGATGCGCTGTCGGATTATCGCTGTTGCGCATTGATTTCTTTGTGGCTTGTGGGGCTGGTTGGTGTTGCTCGGCAGTGGAGGGTTGATCGCAATTTGAAGCGCGTTGATACGCTCGCTACTTTGTTACGCGTTATTCGCAGAGATTGCCCAGACGGCCGCGAACGGCGTATATACTTGCCGTATATCCTACGCTAGGAGCCCGTCATGACCATCGCCCGCATCTTTCAATCTGGTAACAGCCAGGCCGTGCGTTTGCCGAAAGAATTTCGGTTCAACACGGACCGTGTTGAGATTTTTCGGCAGGGGAACGACATCATTTTGCGCGAGCGGCCGGCGACGGGCGCGGTGATTTTTGATGCGTTGGCAGAGCTGCCCGACGATTTCATGAACGAGGGCCGCGCGGATACGCCGCCGCAGGTGCGCGAGGGGCTGTAGATGGCTGTTCGCTACCTGCTCGACACGAACATTTGCATCTACATCGCAAAGCACAATCCGCCGGCCGTTCGTGCGCGGTTTGCGGCGCACGCGGCCGATGCACTGGCGATGTCGGTAGTTACGCTGGGCGAGCTGCGGCACGGGGCGGAAAAGAGCCAAGCGCGCGATCGGTCGCTAGCGACGTTGCAGCAATTGGTCGCGGTGATTCAGGTGATGCCACTGACCGAGGCGGCGGGACGACACTACGGCGAGATTCGAAGCGCATTGGAGCGGGCCGGACAAACCATCGGCAACAACGATCTGTGGATCGCGGCGCATGCGCGAGCCGAAGGCTGGGTGCTGGTGACCAACAACGAGCGCGAGTTTCGGCGCGTGGATGGCCTCGCGGTGGAGAACTGGGCGGCGTAATTGTCGCGAGTTTTCGCGGGTTGCTCGCTGTAGTCCGGTGCTTGGTTGCAGGCCCGTCGGTCGCGTAACGTGGCTGTATTCGTCGCTTCGACGACGGCTTTCGGCGTCCTAGCTAAGCTCTTCAATCACCAAGGCGTGGTAGCGATGTACGAAGGCGAACGGCACTTGGCGGATGATGGTCATGGCGCGCTCTACTTCGGGGTCGGTTTTTGCGTGAATTACGAGAAAGGCGCCGTTCTTTCCGGCCAGCTCTAAGTGCGTCTCGACCGCGCGGGCGCTCCAGCCGAGGCTCGCGAAAAAACCGTCGTTTTCGGCGAGATTGTTTTCGGCGGCTCGCCGAACTTCGTCGGCACAGTAAATGGCGCAGTCGGCTTCGGTGTAGCCCGCGGCGATGAACTCGGCGTGAATCGCCTCCGCTTGGGCCGGTGTCGGAAAACCAACGACTAGGTGGCCAGTGGGGTAAAAAATTCCGAAGTCGCTCGCGTGCGTGGCCACCAGGTCAATGGCACTTTGCTTCGGAATCGTGGCGGTGGCGGCGAACATGGTGCGTCTCTCGTTATGTTTAGCGCTCTGATCGCCAGAGCGGCATCGTCGCGCCATTTTCCGCTGCGCCTATGGCCGCGCGCTGTGCGCTGCCATACATACGCGAATTCGTGGCTGGCGCTACTGGCATGAACCGAAGGTTTATCGCGGGCAAGCCCGCTCCCACAAGTTTGGTGCGCCTGCGTGCGTAAGTCCGCTTAAGTTTGGTGGCCGGGGATCTGCTCGGCGGTTTGCATGGGCGTCAATTTGAGGTGCAATGAGATTGCACCCTACGTTGTCGCGGGTTCTTCGGTTTTCTATGGATATGGCTTTTGGCGCTATCGACCGCTGCACGGTCGTTTCAGGCCGTTTTCCGCCATGTTGATAGTGCCGCAAAAACGCGTACAACGACCGCTGAATGGTCGTTAGGAGCGAAAAGCTGTAACCGCATTTCAGGCGTCCGGAGGACTGGCGTCGTTACGGCGCGAGGT
>JAKPSO010000319.1 GCA_029571495.1 Pseudomonadota bacterium | reverse complement strand
CCACGCTTCTTGAAGTATTCGATGGCAATGGGTGACGATTTGAGTTGCTGCTTGTAGAAACCTGCGGCCACGAGCATCACATCAAACAAACCACCGGCCTGCGGATCGGCTTGACGCGTGTTGTCGTTGGGCACCGTGAGGCCAAGCCCTTGGGCAAGTTCCTCCACCGCGTCGGGGAAACTCTTGCCCGCGTACTCCATTAAAAAGGTAATCGCGGAGCCATGCACGCCGCAGCCGAAGCAGTGGTAGAACTGCTTGGTCGGACTCACCGAGAACGAAGGAGACTTCTCTTTGTGAAACGGGCAGCAGGCCTGATAGTTTTGCCCCGCCTTTTTGAGCGGCACATGGCGATCTATCACCTCGACCACGTCGACGCGCGAAAGCAATTGGGCAATGAAGTCGTTGGGGATCACCCAGCTATTTTCGCTTGTTTTTCTGAATCGCCAGCGAAAGCCTATTTCACATAGGGCGGGCATCCATCCACCGAACCTAATTCCCGCGAACCACAAGTTCGCCGCAGATTTGTACCCATGATCACGGATTTTTTAGACGCAGATTACGCAGATTCCGCGGATTTGCGCAGATTTTTTGTTGCCCGTTGCCGCGGAGGCTCATTCGTGAAAATCTGCGTTAATCAACTGGCTCATCTGCATAATCTGCGTCAAAATTTTCACGCTGACAACTTGAGTTCAATGGATCGGGGAGGGCTCGGTCCGACCATTGGTCAATCACTCGTAGCGCAAACACTCCACAGGCTGTAATTTCGATGCGCGCCTCGCCGGATAAAAACCAAAAAACACGCCGATCGCGCAACTAAAAAGCGTCGCTATCGCAATGGCTTTGACGCCAACGCTCATGTCGAACTTGCCAGTGGCGGTGACGGCCGCAGCGAGTGCCGCCGACAGCGCGATGCCGATGATGCCGCTGACCACGCAGATCGCCACGGCTTCGATCAAGAACTGCCACAACACGTCCGACGGCCGTGCACCGATTGCCATGCGAATGCCGATCTCTCTCGTGCGTTCGGTGACGCTCACTAGCATGATGTTCATGATGCCGATGCCGCCAACCACTAGCGATATCGCGCCGATGAATCCAAGCGCTACCGAGAGACCGGTCGCAATCGCTTCACCGGATTTCGCAAACTCCCCGAAGTTCACCACCCGAAAGTCATCCGCGTCGTCCGCACGCATGCGGTGTCGATCTCGCAGCAGTTCTTTGACGTCTTGCACCATGTCATTCAAACTATCCGCGTTCCTAGCTTGCACTACAACATATTGCACCGTGCGTGGCGACGCAGTACGAATCAGCGTGACGCGCGCCGTCGAAATTGGCACCATCACGATTTCGCCAATATCGCCCGCGTCGAAACTTTGCCCTTCGTTATCGAGCACACCCGTGACCTGAAAGCTTTGGTTGTCGATACGGATGGTTTGTCCAATCGGATCAGTTTTGTAGAACAACTGCTCGGCCGTTTTTTTGCCCAAGACCGCTACGCGCGACGCGCTGGCTACGTCAACCTCCGTGATCGGATTGCCTTTCGCCATGCGCAAATTGCGGATCTTGAACGCAATCGGCGTCGTGCCTTGCACCTGCGTATTGTTGTTGTCGTTGCCAAACGATATTTGCGAGAAAGTCGTGAGCATCGGCGCAGCACCCGCCACACTAGGCAGACGATTCAACGCTTCCGCGTCGTCCTGCGTGATCGTCTGCACCGTGCCCGTGCGCAGTCGCAATCCGGCGGACTTGCGCGTATCGGCCTGCACCAATACGAGATTGCTGCCCAACATCGCAAGCTCTCTGTTGATGAATGCACGAATACCGTCGCCCACGGCGAGCATGAGCACGACGCTGGCGATGCCGATAATGATGCCCAGCATGGTGAGCATGGTGCGCAGCGGATTGGCGAGCATCGCGCCCGCAGATTCGGCGAGGAGTTGGGTGAATTTCATGCGTTCACCTCGGCGGCGGTGTCTTGCATCGCGCGATCTTTGGCGTCGTCCTGTTGCATTTGCCGCAAGCCTTCACGTGCGGGGCCGTCGTAGAGGACGAGTCCATCTTTGAGCCTCACCAGTCGCTTGGCGAACGCCGCAATATCTGGCTCGTGCGTCACCAAAATAATGCTTTGGCCGCGCTCGCGGTTTAGTTCCGTAAACACCGCCATGATGTCGGCACTCGTTCGCGTGTCAAGGTTACCCGTGGGCTCATCCGCGAGGATCAGCGGCGGCTCTGCGACGAGCGCGCGCGCGATCGCCACGCGTTGTTGTTGTCCTCCGGACAGTTGGTTTGGTTGCCGCGTCGCGTACTCTGCGAGCCCAACTTTGTCGAGTTGAACGCGAGCGCGTTCGCGGGCGCTCTTCCGAGCGACACCGGCGTAGATCAGCGGCAGCGCAACGTTGTCCAAGATGCTCATTCGCTTCAATAGATTGAAGCTTTGAAACACGAAACCGATGGTGCGATTGCGCAAACCTGCCAGCTCCGCACGTGACAGATTGCCCACGTTCTGTCCAGCGAGCGCATAGGTGCCCGAGGTTGGCGTGTCGAGACAGCCAAGCACGTTCATCAGAGTTGACTTACCGGAGCCCGATTGCCCCATGATCGCCACGAAGTCGCCGCGATGCATCGTGAGATTAATGCCGTGCAGGACCGGTGTTTCTACGCGATTGCTGAAATAGCTCTTGCGGACGTCGGCAAGTTGCACCAGCACGTTATCGGCGGTTGCGTTGTTCATTGACGTGACGCGCTTACTGCTTGGTCGGGTCGATGAGTAGTGATCGCACGACAACCTTGTCGCCCGCTTGCAGCGGCCCTTTCACGATTTCCGTGTACTTGCTGTTCGCGACGCCGATGACGACATCGACTGGCTCGGCTTTTTTCGGGTCGGTGACTTTGTATATGCGATACAAGCGTTCGCCCGACTTCGTGCGCAGACCAAGCTCGTCAGTGCTATCGCTTTCCACTGGAGCTGATTTCTCGGCCTTGGCCTCGTCTTTCTTCTCACTCTTGTCGCCGAGCACATTTTTCTTCAACGAATCCATCGCTACTTCTAGGTCGCTCGGTCGATAGCGAAGCGCAGCCGTCGGCACGCGCAGCGCCTCGGGCTTGTTCGCCGTGATGATGCGCACCTGCGCGGTCAGGCCCGGTTTCAACAATTCGTCTGGGTTGTCGACGTCGATGACGACGTTATAGGTGACCACGTTCTGAGTCACGTTGGGCGAGAGGCGGAACTGCCTCACCTTGCCTTCGAAGTCGCGCTCGGGAAACGCGTCCACCACGAAGCGCACAGGCTGTCCCTCCTTCAGTAAACCGACGTCTGCCTCCGACACATTGGTGTCGATCTGCATTTGTTTGAGGTCCTTGGCGATCGTGAACAGGTTCGGCGTTTGGAAGCTTGCGGCAACCGTCTGGCCCAAGTCGGCAGTGCGCTTGATGATGACGCCATCAATCGGCGAGCGGATGATGCTGTTGTTCATGTCGGCTTGCGCGCGCTCAAGTTGGGCCCGAGACACGTCCACCTGCGACTTCGCCGCATCGAGCGCTTGGCGCATTTGCTCTAGCGTGGCCGCTGAGATGAAACCTTGGTCGACGAGTTTTGCGTTGCGGTTGTAGTTGCTCTCGGCGAGCGTAAGTTGCGCGCGCGCGGCGTTCAGCGAAGCGGCGGACTGCTTTACAGACGCTTGTAGCAGCGTAGGATCAATCTTAAGTAGCACTTGGCCGCGCTTCACGCGGTCGTTGAAGTCCACGGTAAGCTCGCTGACGGTGCCCGAGACTTGGGTGCCCACATTCACGAGGCCGACCGGGTTCAAGGTGCCCGTAGCAGTGACGAACTGCACGATCGAACCGCGGTCTACGTCGGCGGTTTTGTAGCGCGGCTTGTCGTCGGCAGCGCCCAACTTTTTCTGTAGGGCGTAGCCGCCCCAGAGCACGCCGCCGAGCGCAAGCAATACGAGGAGTCCGATCACGCGACCTTTGGTCACAATTTTCATGAAGTGCCAATCCTGATTTACGACGACTAGAGTGCATTTTTACCAATTGCGGGTGCGCTGGGGTGGGTGGCGCGACGGACTGCTGTATACGGCGATGAATTGCATGTAAACGGCTTGGCTATCATTGCGCGAATGCCCCGTTTTCGACGGGAACTTAGAGGAGGCTGCTCATGATTGGATACGTAACACTCGGGTCGAACGATTTGCCACGTGCTTTTGCGTTTTATGACGCGCTGCACGGCGAGCTTTGGGCCACTCGCAATTGGGAGTCGGAAACTGGCGTGTCATGGTCCGTGAAACGCGGCCCCGCGCTTGCCGTCATGCGACCTTTTAACGGCAAGCCAGCCACCGCCGGCAACGGGACAATGGTTACGCTTGCGATGAAGAGTAATGAAGACGTGGATCGCATGTATGCCAAAGCGATCAGTCTCGGCGCGACCGACGAAGGGCCGGCGGGGCCACGCGGCGAGGGCTTCTATGCAGGATACTTTCGCGACTTGGACGGCAACAAGCTCTGCGTTTTTCACATGGGGTAGCTGGTGGCGCTATTTGATTTCTTCCGAAAACGAGTCGCGAAGCCCGCCGCGAATCCGGTCACGCCCGAGGTCGCGAAAGAGCGCCGGCGTGAGCCGCGGCGCGCGATTCCGGACGGCACGAGTGTCCTTATCGTTGACGATTCAAAGACGATTGTTGCCGCGCTCAGCATCATGCTGCGGCAGAACAACTTCGTGATCTACGAAGCCTTCGACGGCGAAAGTGCAATCGAGATCTTGCGGACAAAAAAGCCAGACCTGATATTTCTCGACATCATCCTGCCGCAGATGAGTGGCTTTGATGTGTTGCGTCGCGTGCGCCGTTCGCAATACGTCGGAAAGACGCCGATTATCATGATGAGCGGCAACGACCTTGCGACGGAACAGTATTACGTGCGACGCATTGGCGCGAATGACTTCATGAAGAAACCCTTCACGCGAGCCGAGGTGTTTGCGCGCGTCGAGGCGCAGTTAAATTTGGAACCGCAATCTCTGCACGGAGATGTGAGCGAACAGACCTCGTCGGAGACGATACGGCTATGACGCAAGCCTTGCAAGGCCTGAAGGTCGTGGAATTGGGGCAACTCATCGCCGGCCCGTTTGCAGCGAAGACGCTTGCTGATTTTGGTGCGGACGTCATCAAGGTCGAAGCGCCCGCGACCGATACGAACGAGGGCGGCGATCCACTGCGCAAGTGGCGCTTATTGCACAACGGAACGTCGGTGTGGTGGCAGGTTCAGTCGCGCAACAAGAAAAGCGTGACGCTCGATTTGCGGCAAGCCGAGGCGCGGGGATTGGTGTGCAAACTGGTCGCGGAAGCCGACGTCTTAGTCGAGAACTTCAAGCCCGGCACGCTTGAGAAGTGGGGCATGGGTTACGACACTCTGTCGGCGTCGAATCCGGGACTGATCATGCTGCGTATTTCGGGGTATGGGCAGACGGGACCGTACAAGGATAAGCCGGGCTTTGGCGTTGTAGCCGAGGCGATGGGTGGACTGCGCCACCTCACGGCTGAGCCGGGGCGTGTACCGGTCCGCGTGGGGGTTTCGATCGGCGACACGCTGGCGAGTTTGCACGGCGTGATCGGCGTTCTGATGGCGCTGAATCATCGCAACAACACGAAGAGCGCGGCGCAGCCGAAGGGAGTCGGGCAGGTGATTGACGTCGCGCTCTACGAGAGCGTGTTTAACGTGATGGAGAGCCTGCTGCCAGAGTACAGTGCGTTTGGCGCAGTGCGTGAAGCGGCAGGATCTGTGCTGCCGGGGATCGCGCCGACCAACGCCTACCCATGCGCCGACGGCTACGTGCTGGTCGCGGGCAACGGAGATTCGATCTTCAAGCGGCTGATGGTAGCGATTGGGCGTGAAGATTTGGCCAACGACGCTGAGCTCGCGAGCAATCCAGGACGCGTCAAGCGCGTGGCCGAATTGGACGACGCGATTGCGTCGTACACACGTTCGCGCAGTGTCAGTGAAGTCATGGCCGTGCTCGACGCAGCGGACGTACCCGGCGGGCGCATCTATACCGTCAAGGACATCGCCGAAGACCCGCACTACCGCGCGCGAGACATGATCGTGTCGGTGACTAGCGCTGATGGATTGACCGTGGAAACACCAGGCATAGTGCCCAAACTGTCGGCAACGCCCGGTGCAATTTCGCGACGCGCCCCGACGTTGGGCGAAGACACCGCCGCGGTGCTGCGCGAAGTTGGCGTGACGCCA
>JAKPSO010000509.1 GCA_029571495.1 Pseudomonadota bacterium | reverse complement strand
ACGTCCGCGTTCTTGATGCGCGCAGCGAGCTTCGGATTGATGCCGATGCCGACATCGCCAGCATAGTTCGGGTGCGCGTTGTCGAAACAATCCTGAAAGCGAAACGCACAGCCCACGGGCAAGTCGTTCGCCTCGACGAATTCACGCATTTGCCGCGCCGCGTCTTTGCTCCAGCCAAATCCGCCGAGGATCACGAATGGATTTTTCGCCGCCGCGAGGAGCGATTTCACTTCGGCCATTTGCGCTGCCGACGGATGCGCCTGCACCGCGCGATAAGCGCGCGCATCAGCAACCGTCGCGACGCCCGTGAGCATGTCTTCAGGTAGCGCGAGCACTACCGGCCCCGGACGCCCGCTGGTCGCCGTTTGGAAGGCGTGCGCCATGTATTCCGGCACGCGCGCCGGGTCGTCGATCTGCGCCACCCATTTCGCCATCGGACCAAACATGCGGCGGTAGTCCACCTCTTGAAACGCTTCGCGCTCGACGAAATCGTTGCCCACTTGGCCGATCAACAACACCATCGGTGAAGAGTCTTGGTGTGCGGTGTGCACGCCGATCGCAGCATTCGTCGCACCGGGGCCACGTGTGACTAAGCAGACGCCCGGCTTCCCGGTGAGCTTGGCGTAGGCGTCGGCCATGAAGGCGGCGCCGCCCTCTTGTCGACAAATCACGAAGCGAAAATCTTCACGGTGCGTGTAGAGCCCATCAAGGACAACGAGATAGCTTTCACCAGGAACGCCAAAGGCGGTATCAACGCCGTGCGTGATCAAAGCATCAGCGACCAGTTGGCCACCGGAACGAGGGAGCAGATTGGGAGGAGTCATAGCTGTAAGCTTACCTAATGAGCAACACAATTTCCGCGTCCGAGAACACATTGCGTGCGGACGCGACAACGATGGGCGTTGTTGGCCTCGCCCACGGCACGTCCCACTTCTTTCAAATCGTCTTACCCACGCTGTTTCCGTGGTTGGCGAAAGACTTTGGCTTGAGCTTCGCGGAGCTTGGCTCAGTGGCGACGGTGTTCTTCGTGATTTCGGCGACCGGACAAGCGGTATCCGGGTTTTTGGTGGATCGCATTGGCGCACGGCCCGTGATGTTCGTAGGCATTGCGGGGTTTGCCATCGCGGCGTTTACTGCCGCCACCGCGCAGGGCTACGTTGGGCTCGTGCTGGCGTCGGCGATTGCGGGGTTCGCGAATTCGCCGTTTCATCCCATCGATTTTTCGATCTTGAATCAACGCATTTCATCGAAACGCATTGGGCACGCCTACAGCGTTCACGGCATCAGCGGCAACCTCGGTTGGGCCTTCGCTGCCGTGTTTCTCGTCGGTCTGGCGTCGGCCTTTTCGTGGCGCGTCGCGGCGGCTTCGGCCGGTGTGTACGCGCTCTTTGTGCTGACCGTGTGTCTAGTGTTGCGGAATTCGCTCGCAACGCCATCCGCACATGAACTTCGCGTGGCGACGAGCGCCAGCACCTCCGCGAGCGGCACGACGCCTGAAAGCGCGCTTGCGTTTCTTAAGTTGCCCGTAGTGTGGGTGTGTTGGCTCTTTTTCTTTGTGTTGACCTTTCCGCTCGGCGCGGTGCAAAACTTCTCAACGCCCGCGCTGCAGGCGATGGCGAATGTGCCGCTGACGACGGCTGCGGCGGCCTTGTCGGGCTACATGGTGATCGGTGCCATCGGGCAAATTGTCGGCGGCTTCGCCGTGAGCCGTGGTTGGTGGGACCCGGACAAAGGCGTCGCGATCGCGCTCGCGATTTCTGCGGCGACCTTGGCGCTAGCGGCGAGCGCATTCGTGGGAAATTTCGGCGCGTTTGTGTTGGTCGCGCTCGTCACTTGTTCAGGCTTTGGTGTGGGCATGGCCGCACCATCGCGTGATTTGCTAATCAAACGCGCAACACCGAAA
>JAKPSO010000260.1 GCA_029571495.1 Pseudomonadota bacterium | reverse complement strand
TGCGCTGGTGCCGACTTCGAGCGTGGTGCCGTGATTTTTCAGGAGCAGACGAAATTGTTCGCCGTAGTAATGCTCGTAAAGATCGGGGCGTGTGAGTGTCGTCTCATACACACCGGGGCCGTGTACGAAGCCGTACGAGAGCCGCGAATCTGCGCGCGCGTTGGTGCGAGTGTGCACGCGAACGAACGGGTAGCAAGCGCGCACATGACCGCCCGTATCTTCGCCTGCGACGAAGCGCTGCAGCGATTCACGCAGATGGGCGATGGAAGCGTCGTAAATATGTTTGACCTGCGCGAGAGCGGCAGTGGCGTCGTCAAACTGAGCGGGAGCGATGAATATTGATTTTTTTGTCATCTTTTATTTTTTCATGTGTGGCTCGGTGTAGGACATAACATACATGAATGACGAAAATATTGAATACTGAAGCCCCAAAAACTGCGCAGACAGAATCCGCAGGTGTGGGCTTCGCCACGCTGCCGCTGTCCGCCGCGATGCTCGCGAATCTAGATCGACTGGGCTACGCCACGATGACGCCGATTCAAGCGGCGAGTTTGCACATGACGCTCGCGGGCAGCGATTTGATCGCACAAGCCAAAACTGGCAGCGGAAAAACGGCGGCGTTCGCGATTCCTCTTCTCGCAAAAATTGATAGCACGCGCTTCGATGTGCAAGCTTTGGTGCTGTGCCCCACGCGTGAACTTGCCGAGCAAGTGACGCAGGAGCTGCGGCGTTTGGCGCGTGCCGAAGACAACATCAAGATCCTCACGCTGGCAGGCGGCGTGATGATGCGCGGACAGCGTACGAGCTTGGAGCATGGCGCACATATCGCGGTAGGCACGCCGGGGCGCATCATGGATTTGATGGATCGCGGCAACTTGAATCTTGAAGCCGTAAAGACGTTGGTGCTGGACGAAGCCGATCGCATGCTCGATATGGGCTTTTACGATGACATCGCGTACGTCGTGAAACGCGTTCCGACGGATCGACAAACGCTGCTCTTTTCAGCGACGTACCCAGACGGCATCGCGAAGCTTGCGGGCCAATTCATGCGCAGTCCGAAACGCATCACCGTCGAAGCGCAACACGACGACAGCAAGATTCGTCAACGCTTTTTTGAAGTGCAGGACAGTGACCGTTTGATGGCGGTGACGACACTACTTAATCACTATCGCCCCGTAAGCACGCTGGCGTTTTGTAATACCAAGGCACGCTGCAAAGACCTCGTCGAACTGCTCACCGCAGCGGGGTTTAGCGCGCAGGCGCTGCACGGCGAACTGGAGCAACGCGACCGTGACCAAGTGTTGGTGCAGTTTGCGAACCGCAGTTGCTCGGTGCTCGTCGCCACAGACGTAGCCGCACGTGGGCTTGACATCGCTCAGCTTCAAGCGGTGATCAATGTCGACGTGACGCCAGAGCCGGAATTGCACATTCACCGCATCGGTCGCACCGGGCGCGCCGATAACGAAGGCCTCGCATTGAGCCTCGCAAGCGCGAAAGAAATGGGTCGCGTGAATCGCCTAGAAGATGAGCAAGGTCGACCCGTGGAATGGGCCGACATCACGGCGCTTAAACCCGCTAGCGACGAACCGCTAGTACCGCCCATGGCGACGATTCAGATTCAGGTCGAGCGCAAAGAGAAGATTCGTGCGGGCGATGTGTTGGGCGCGCTGACCAACAACGGCGGCATCGCTGGCGACAAAGTCGGCAAGATCACGATCGCCGCGTTTTCAACGTATGTGGCCGTGCAACGTGACGTCGCGAAAGCCGCGCTCAAACATCTAAGCGCCGCGAAGATCAAAGGGAAAACAGTGCGAGTGCGGTTGCTCTAACCGCATGCGTGTAGCGAGTAGCCTCGATGGGGCAGCGCGGAATCGAGGAACGTTGGCGCGTTGTGAACGGCGGCCCTCGATTCTGCTTTGCTGCATCGAGGCTACGAATTCAACGCAAAACGGCCCGGGCGATTAGAGCCCCAACCACGTCGCCAGAGCCACGTACTCGTTTTGATCGTAGGCGACGAAACCTTGCTTGAGACCGATGCGCTCGAGCTTGGCTTGGCCTTCGGCGGTGCTGCTGAGTTCTAAGAAATACGTGCGCACAGCGGCAATCGCTTCTTTGCCCAACGCATTCGACACGATTACGTTCTTGATCGGCACTGCGCGTGATGTGGTCAGCACTTTGCCGCCGCCCGCCACCCATTCCTTGACGATCGCTTCCGATGCGGTAGCTGCAACATCCGAAAAGCCCGCCGTAACCATGAATGGAATTGAGTCTTGGTAGCGCGTGTACTTGAGCGCAGGTTGCTTCTGCTTTGAAGCGGTCGCCGCGTCACGTAACGTCGCGCGGATGAGCCAAGCGGTGATCGAATTGGTGTCGGGCGATCCAAGCGGCTTGCTATTGGCGCCTAACACCTTGCCAAGTTCTTCGGCGGTTTTCGGTTGTGCGGTGAGGTTGGTCAGGAACGACGCTTTGTAGCCGGTGTGCGCCTTTGATGTGGCGACCAGCGTGTAGCTCCCCTTCTTCACGGGCGCCAGTGCGATGTGCGTCGGGTGGATGAACGCGATGTCGTAAGTGCCCGCCGCCAAGTCTTTTTCAAGCGTCGCGTACTCGCCGATCACCTCGACGCGCACTTTGCCGCGCAGCAGTTTGCCGAGGTCGTCGCCGATAGCTTTGTAATTTTGCTTGGCCGCGTCGCCGCCGGTGCGATAGGTCACGCCTTCGTTCACAGCGAACAGGAGATTGGTTTGAGCAAGCGCGGCGTTTGACGCGACCGATAAAAGTAAAGCGAGTAGAAGATTCTTAAGCATGCAAAGTGAAGCCGGCTAAGCCGATCGGAGTAAGACTGAGGCCGTTGCCGTCGGAGTGTCGAATGCTCTCTTCAGGCTACGTTAAGTTATGATGTCGTCATATGGTACGCGGGTGATTGATGAATGGCAATGATGGCGGGCAGGTTTTGTTGCATCCGCATCGCTATCATGCAGGCACGTAACACTCGCTTCGTCCTTCATGACCGACCCCACTGTCCCAGACGCCTCGACCGAAGCGGTAATCGCCGCGACCGTCAAATGGCTTGAGCGCGCCGTCATCGGGCTCAATCTCTGTCCATTCGCGAAGGCCGTTCACGTCAAGGGTCAGATTCGCTATGTCGTGAGCGAGGCCACGACGCCCGAAGCGCTCGCCGACGACCTGCAACGCGAGATGGAGTTCTTGGCCGAAGCAAGCGCCGAGAGGGTCGACACCACGTTGCTGATCCATCCGAAAGTGTTCACGGATTTCCTTGACCACAACGATTTTCTGGACGTGGCCGACGGCATGCTTGAGGAGTTGGAGCTGGATGGCATACTGCAAGTCGCGAGTTTTCATCCGCAGTTTCAGTTCGAAGAAACCGAGCCGGACGACATCACCAACTTCACGAATCGCGCGCCATTCCCGATCCTGCACTTGCTGCGCGAAGACAGCGTAGAGCGGGCCGTGGCAGCGTTCCCGGACGATCAAGAAATCGCGAGCGAGAACATCGCGACGCTAGAGAAACTCGGTCACGACGGCTGGGACGCACTATGGTCCGACGCCCCATCGCGCCGCGAATCGAAAAAGTAGGCCCACGGCAACAACTTTTTTCGTTAACCGACTGCGGACGGCGCATACAGCGCGATTTTCCCATAGCTCGACAGCGCGAAAATGGGCAGCTAGCGGCCGTACAACGGCCCATAGCGGCGCAAAGCTGACCCGAACCAAGGCGGCGGCAAAACCAAACGCATTGCTCCTACGTATACGCAGGCATGGTGCCATTTCGCGCACGACGTTTGCCACGTTTAATCTTTCAGGAGCCAACCATGACACGCACTCCCCTCGTTGCCTCACTCGCCGCATCAGCGCTCGTTTCACTGCTCGCCGCGTGCAGTAGCGCACCCATGACGTCCATGACGCAGAAGTACGACCAGTCAACTTTGCCTGCCGCAGTACGGGTCCCCGCGGGTCATAGCGTCGCAACGGAATTGGTCGGCGTTGGCGATCTCACCTATGAGTGTCGCGAAAAAATCGACGCGCCTGGCCAATTCGCGTGGACGCTTATCGGGCCTGTTGCCGTGTTGAATGACCGCAGCGGGAAACGCGCCGGAAAATACGCCGGTCCGCCTGCGGTGTGGACGCACAACGACGCCTCGTCCGCACGCGGCACACAGCTCGCAATCGCGCCCGGCGGTGCTGGCAACATTCCGCTGCAATTAGTGAAGGTTGACGAGATCAAAGGCAACGGCGCTATGAGCGGCATCACCTTCATCCAACGCGTTGCAACGAAGGGTGGCGTCGCACCCGCGCTACCTTGCACACAGGCCGAAAACTACAAAGAAGCCACCGTGACGTATCAGGCCGACTACATCTTTTATCGGGCGATGTAAGCGCCGACGAGCAAGCGACTACCCGCGCCGCGCCATGAACATGAGCTTGGTGAACAGCTCCGTGTCTTGTTCGTTCTTGAGGACAGCACCGTAGAGCGGCGCGAGCACCTTGCGTTGATCTTTCTCGCGAAGCACCGCGGGGTCAACGTCTTCGGCAAGCAAAAGTTTGATCCAATCGATCAGCTCGCTCGTCGAGGGCTTCTTCTTGAGGCCGGGTGTTTCGCGAAGATCAAAGAACGCTTCGAGCGCAGCGCTCACAAGTTCCTGCTTGATGCCGGGGTAGTGCACATCGACGATTTGCTTCCTCGTCTCTTTGTTCGGGAACTTGATGTAGTGGAAAAAGCAGCGGCGCAAAAACGCGTCGGGTAAGTCTTTTTCGTTGTTGCTGGTGATGATGAAAAGTGGCCGATGTTTGGCCGTCACCGTCTCGTGCGTTTCGTACACGTCGAACGCCATGCGGTCGAGTTCGCGCAAAAGATCGTTCGGAAATTCGATGTCCGCTTTGTCGATTTCATCGATCAACAC
>JAKPSO010000243.1 GCA_029571495.1 Pseudomonadota bacterium | reverse complement strand
GAGCAGATAAGCGATGATCGTGGGCACAAGATTGAGCCACGTCGGTTGAAAGCGTTCGACCCACGTCCACCACGCGCTCGCCGAAAACTTGTGAGGCGCAACGATGCTTCCGCCTGTGAAAAACGGAGTTACCGTCGCGATGCACTGCCCATTGATGTGATACAGCGGCAATGAAGACAGTACTCGGTCGTTTTCTGTCAGCCCATGCCACGCTGCCACTGACCGCGCCGCGTGCAACAAGTTTGCGTGCGTCAGCACCGCGCCTTTGGGTTGGCCCGTGGTGCCCGAGGTGTACATCAAGAGCGCGGGCGAGGTCGTTGCGACGGTAGTGGTTAGCTCGCCTTCACCGAACGAAGCGTGGGCATCTGGCGCATCCGAATCAATGACTTCGACGCGAATTGACCGCGCAACATCACTTGGCAGCAACGCGATGGCGGTGCACAACTGTGTTTCGTACTGCGTGGAAGTAAAGACGAGCTTTACGGCACTGTGCTCAAGCACGTAGGCGAGCTGCGCGCCAAACGACAAGAGGTTGAGCGGAACCGAGACGAAACCCGCAGCCATTGTTCCCAGGAAGATAGTGCTGGTTTGATAGCCATTGTGCAGCAAGAAACCGACATGATCACCCGGCTCCAGGCCGTTGGCGGCATAGCGCGCGGTGAGACGTCGTGTGTCGCGGGCGAGGCTGCGGTAGGTCTGAACGGCACCAGTTTCGGGGGCGAGGAGAAGTGGCGCGTCGGGTCGTTGATGTTCGTGAGCAAGAAGAACGCCTTGCAGCGTCTGCGCGTTGGCGACTGCGCTCATTGATTGACGCGCGAGAAATAATCAGCGAACAGCGCACACTCTTCGGGCATGTGTGCCGTGATCGGCCGAGCGATTCGGGTGATGTTCAAGAAATTCTTGTAGGTGAGGTTGTCGCTAAAACTGTTGCCGCCCCAAGTGCCGCAGCCCATCGACAATGAGAAAGGTAGACCGTTGTCAAAGCTCCCGCCTGTGGCGATGCAGTGAGCTTGGTTAACGATCACGCGTGCGACGGGTAGCTGCGTCGCGAGGTCGAGCGCGAGTGATTCAGCACGCTCCGGCGAGGCGTGGATTCCGACGGAATGTCCCGCACCCTGAAACGCGTAAATGTCCGCGATGCGCGTGGCCGCATCTGCGAAATTTGCCGCGCGATACACCGCCAGCACCGGCGAAAGTTTTTCGCCAGAAAACGGAAAGTCTTCGCCACAGCCGGTTTCTTCGACCATCAAAACTTGCGCCTCGCGTGCCCGTTCAATGCCCGCAATGTGCGCGATTTCGGACGCCGTTTTCGCGGTAACAATCGGGGACAGTTTCCCTGCGGGAAACATGACGGCCTGTAGCTGCGCCTTTTCGTCGGCATTAAGCAACATGCAACCCTGAGCTTGCAACGCAGCGGTCATTGCCGCGTAGGCCGAATCGACTATCACGACGCTGTTCTCGCTGGAGCAGCTCGTGGCATTATCGAAAGTCTTTGAGCGAACAATGCGCTCTGCTGCGGCGGTGACGTCTGCGCTAGCGTCCACGATCACCGCGACGTTGCCGGCGCCGACACCGAAGGCGGGCTTGCCGCTGGAATACGCCGCACGAATGTTGGCTTGTGATCCGGTCGCGACGATCAGATCGACCTGCGCGAGCAATTCGTGGGTGAGCGCCTTGCTGACGGGCGACGGCAGAAGTTGCACCAAATCGTGGGGTGCGCCAAGCCGATCAAATTCGTCGTGCACGTACCGCAGTAACAGCGCGGCCGTTGAGTAACCTTTGGGCGACGGCGCGAGGATGATGGCGTTGCGGCCTTTCATCGCATTGATGATCATGTTCGCGGGCGTGGCGCCTGGGTTCGTAGATGGCGTGATTGCGCCGACGACGCCAGCAGCGCGCGCGATCTCAGTGATGCCCCGCGTGCGGTCTTCCGCAATGACGCCCACCGACTTGGCGCCGTGTAGGTCGCGCAAAAGGCCAAGCGTTTTGCGATGATTTTTTTGGATTTTGTCGGCGACGTTTCCGAGGCCCGTGTCGCGCACCGCGAGTTCCGCAAGTGCTTTGTTACGCGCAGGTTCCATGATGGCCCACGCCGCCGCGGCACAGAGCCGATCAGCCTGCCGCTGATCGTAGGCGTCGGCGACCTTTTGCGCCGCGCGCGCCTTCGCGATGAGCGCGGCGACAGTTGCGGCCTCGGAGGATCCGTGCATGGGTTAGTTGTCCAGCTTGGCGCCGGATGCCTTCGCTACTTTCGCCCAGCGATCCATCTCGGCGCGGATGAACTTCGCGAATTCAGCGGGCGGCTGGCCGCCAGCGTCAGCGGCGGCCGCAGCCCAATTCGCTTTCAGCGCTGGTTCCTCCATCGCCTTCACGGTCTCACGGTACATTTTTTCGACAATCTCTGGCGGAGTACCTTTTAGCGCCCACAACCCATACCACTGTGACACTTCACTGTTTGCGTAGCCCTGTTCCGCCAGTGTCGGAATGTCGGGGTATTGCGGTGTGCGCTGTGCGGCCATGAGCCCCAAGGGGCGCGCCTTGCCGGCTCGAATTTGTGCTGCGGACGCGCTCATGCCGTCAATTAACACGTCGAGCTGCCCGCCTAAAAAGTCTTGCATGGCCGGGCCCATGCCTTTATACGGAACATGAACCATGTTGAGCCCGTGCGTTACCTTGAACAATTCTCCCGTCAAGTGCTGTGACGTGCCGGAGCCGGGCGAGCCGAAATTCAGTTTTCCTGGATTTGCCTTGGCGTACTCGATCAAGTCTTTAATGTTCTTGACGTTAGGCAGTTTGTTGGGCTGCGCAGCGATCACGAATGGCATGATCGCGAGTAGTGTGACCGGGACAAAGTCCTTTTCGATGTCGTACGTGAGCTTCGGGTAAATCGACGGCGCGATGGTGTGATGAATCGCACCGATCAGAAATGTGTATCCATCCGGCGCAGCCCGCGCCGCCTGAGCCGCACCTACGGTCCCGCCTGCGCCGCCAATGTTCTCGACGATAAATTGCTGGCCCGTTTGCTTCGATAGCTGCGCCGACAACGGTCGCGCAAAGGTATCGGTGCCACCGCCCGCGGGGAACGGGTTGATGAGTCGGACGGGCTTAGCGGGCCAAGCCTGCGCCGACGCCAACATCGGCGCACTAAAGGCCGCCGCGAACAGCGCAACGCCTAACCATTTACACACATTTCGCATCATTTCCTCCTGACAGAGCAAGGTAAGTGAGCGGCCGACAGCGAATGCCATCGGCGCGGCTGCTCGGTGCAATAGTAAAGAAAACTAGCGCTTAATTTCAGTATGTTTGTACTTAGGCAAGAAGCGCGTCGGTAGCGCAAGTGCGTCGCGACGGAATGGGTCGCCAAGCTCTTTGGTTACCATGATTTCGATGATCGTTGTCTTGCCGCGCTTTTGCGCTTCGCAGGCTGCGGCTAGCGCAGGTCCCACATCCTCTAGACGATCAATGCGCAGGCCCTCGGCCCCCATAGCGATGGCGACATTGGCCCAATGCGGTTGGTTGTCGAGGGCAACGCCGAGGTACCGTCGGTTGTAGAAGTCGACGTGATTTTTCTTTTCGGCACCCCATTGGCCGTTGTTGAACACGATAGCGGTGACAGGAACGTTCTCGCGGACGCAAGTTTGCACTTCGTTGAAGCTAATGCCCCACGCGCCGTCGCCCACGTAAGCGATCGCTGGTCGGTCTGGGGCTGCAAGCTTGGCGCCGATGATCGTCGGGAATGCGTAACCGCAGTTCCCGAAGCTCATCGCCGCGAACATCGAACGGGGTTCGTTGAAGCGCAGGTAGCTGTTCGAGATTGAGCAAATATTGCCAATGTCGGTCGAGACCATGGCGCGCGGGGGCATCGCTTTTTCAAGTTCCCGCAGCACTTGCCGCGGATGCATGTACTTGGATTCCTTGGCAACCTCCAATGAGTAAGCATCGCGCTCGTGCGTCCACGCGTCAAGCTCTTTCTCCCATGCCTTGCGTTCTTTGGCGACTGTTGCGAGACGCGCGTTTCGATTGCCGTGGCATGCTAGTGTCTTGCCCTTTAGACGCGAACACAGCGCAATGGCCGCTGCGCGGGCGTCGCCACAGATGCCCACAGAAATCTTCTTGACCAGACCAAGCATCTTTGGATCGGCGTCGATCTGAATAATCTTGGCGTTCTTTGGCCAGTAGTCGAGGCCATGCTGTGGCAATGTGCCGAAAGGCCCGAGCCGAGTGCCTAGGGCGATCACAACGTCTGCTTTGTTGATGAGTTTCATCGCTGCTTTGGAGCCTTGATAGCCCAAGGGACCGCACCAGAGGCGATGGTTGGCCGGGAAACTATCGTTGTGCAGGTAGCTGTTGCACACCGGAGCGTCGAGGAGTTCCGCTAGTTTTACGGCCGCGTCCATGCCGTTACTCATGATCACGCCGCCCCCGGAAAGAATCACCGGGAATTTGGCTTTGGCGAGCATTGCAGCGGCCTCGTCAAGCGCCGCTTCGCCGCCTGCACCACGTTCGATTGTCATCGGCGCAGGGATTTCGTAGTCGGCCTCGCCGTAAAAGTAGTCACGCGGAATGTTGAGCTGCGACGGTCCCAGCTCGATGTGCGCGCGGTCAAACGCGCGCGCGGTTAGCTCCGCCATGCGTGCTTTGTTATTAACGTGCGCTTGAAATTTGGTGATTTTCGA
>JAKPSO010000501.1 GCA_029571495.1 Pseudomonadota bacterium | reverse complement strand
CCGTCCGCTGTGTCGCCTTGTAATGCAAGATGATGAAGTCGCGAATACGTTCGTATTCAAACTGCGTCTGATTGTTGTATTCGTTGATATCGGCCTGATTAAACGACGAATTCGGGAATAAATGCACGATGCGCTGGATAGCGGTCTGAATCAAATGAATATTGGTGGACTCAATGGGTTCAAAAAAGCCACTCGCCAATCCGATGGCCGCACAGTTCTTGAACCATGTCTGCTTGCGACGTCCTGGCACAAACGGTATGTACCGGGGTTCCGCTAGCGCTTCACCATCTAAGTTGTTCATCAGAATTGACGTCGCTTCGTCCTGGCTCATGAACCGACTGGAATAGACGTGCCCGTTTCCGATGCGGTGCTGCAAAGGAATGCGCCACTGCCAGCCGGCGGAGCGCGCCGTCGACCGTGTAATCGGAAGCAGCGGTGAGACGGATGCGCAGGGCACGGCGATTGCGCGATCGCACGGCAGCCAATGCGACCAATCCTCGTACGGAATTCCCAACGCCTGACCGATAAGCAGCGCGCGCGTTCCCGAGCAATCGATAAAGAAATCACCTGTAACCTTTTCGCCGCTCGCTAGGATGACTGCTTCGATGAAACCGGTCTCGGAATGCAAAATCGTCTGAACGATTTTTCCCTCGGTTCGAATCACACCGCGCGCCTCTGACATGCCGCGCAAATACTGAGCGTATAGACCAGCATCGAAATGGAACGCGTTCGCAATATCGCCTAGTGGCGAAGTAGCCATTTCCGGGACGCTTCGAATGTACTTAGCCGAACGTGGCGCCAAGGTGTTCAACGAATAGTTGTCAAGCTCGCTGGCAGCATTTGACTGGCGTTGCTTGAGCCAGTATTGATGACAACTCGCGATGCCTAAATCTTGGCCAATCTTGCCAAAACCATGAATGTAAGAGTCGCCAATGTTCCCCCAGTTGACGAATTCGATGCCGAGCTTGAACGTGCCCTGCGTGCGACGCAAAAATTCATCTTCATCGATCCCAACCATAGCGTTGAACACGCGGATCGGCGGAATCGTTGCTTCGCCGACGCCAATCGTCGCAATCTCGTCGGATTCGACTACACGAATGGCGTACTGGTTGCCGAGAAGTTTTGAGAACGCAGCGGCCGTCATCCAACCAGCGGTGCCGCCGCCAACAATGACGATATTTTTGATGGGTGCGATTGACATGGCCGTTCCAAAATAGCAGCGATAGCGCTCAGAGCGATTATTTTGCTCTTACGCTACTTTATGAATCCATGAAACAAAAAAAGCCCCTGTCGTTGGTTTGTCCGACAGGGGCCCTTTCGGCGCCGGCGCTTACAGTTTGTAGTTGACGCCGAGGAGCATCGTCCGTCCGTACGTCGACGTGACCCAAGGCATCAAACCAGCGGTATTGCCAGCCGCACCAACGACCTCGGAGCCACGGAAAGTTTGATACGGCGTATTCGTCAAGTTATTCACTTGGAACAGAATCGACAGGCCTTTGTACCGCCCGGTTTCGAACGCGTAGCCCAACTGCATGTCCACTTGACGTTCCGCACTGATCTTGCTGGTTTCGTTGTTAAGCAAAACGCCTCGTGTCGTCGCTTCATAGGACGAGCGATAACGCTGACTAACTCGAGCGGAGAAGCCATTTTTCTCGTAGTAGAGCGTCAGGTTGCTGACCATTCCCGACAACCCGTCGAGCGACCGATTCGGATTGTTAGCCTCATGCAATGAACTAGATGTATTTGAGAGACTGGCTACGACACCGAACCCATCAAGGTATTTCGAGAACAGCGCGCCTTCGAGCGAAGCGCTGAGTTCGATACCGCTAATTTCTCCACCGTTTCCGTTGGCTGGCGCGGTGATCGTGCCGATATTTGTGATCGGCGTCACGCCCGACGCATTTGGGAATCCCGTGAAGTCGCGTTCGACCGTTTGGTTATATATGAACGTCTTGAGATCTTTGTAGAAGCCAGCGACAGCAACGTAACTACGCTTGCCGAAGTACTTCTCGAATGACAGGTCGACCGAGTCGGCGCGCCAGGGTTCAAGATTTGGATTTCCGCCGTTAGAAGCCGACCACCGACGATAGTTTGGTGATGATGGGTCGGTATTCACTTTCGGCTGATCAGCGCCAGCCCGCAAGTCGCCCATGTTCGGGCGCGCCATCACCCGGGCAAGCCCGAATCGCGCAACGACATCGTTCTTGAGATCAAAAACCAAGTTCAAGCTAGGTAGGTAATCGTTGTAGTTTTTCCCGCCCGACACTGGGTAAATCTTGTCGTTCACCCACGCGAAACCGTCAGAGCGTTGTTGAGTGTGGACTGCTTGCAGGCCAATATTGCCGCGGACAGGAACCGCTCCCAGATCGGTATCGATATTGAACTTGACGTACGCAGTCGTGACCTTCTCGTGCATCGAATAATGGTTGTCCTTTTCCTCCCACGGATTTGTCGGAGCGTAGGTAAACAAGTTCATAATGCTCGGAACATCGAACGACACTATCTTCGTGTTGATGCCTGCAAAGCTGAGATCTGTGGGCGAGCGCAGGGCGCCAGCAGGGACGTCTGTTGGCCCCGCTAGGACCAACTTATTCTGAAGTCGATTCACGGTCTTGTCGCGCTCGGTGTAATTGGCGCCCAAATCAACATTGCTGAATATTCCGCCCAGCTCACGTTTCGCTGTCAACCGCATCGACTTGATTTCGTCAGTAATGTGCGGAGTGCGTATTACGCCCCAGCCGTGTGAATCGTTGATTTTGACTAGGCTAGTGCTTGACAGGTCTTGGTTGACCGACCACGTTTGGCCACCTGGGATGCCTAGTCCGCTGAACGTGTACGTCCCGAGCTGTGAAGGCTGTGAGTAAGTTTCGATCCACGTTTCGTCGCGCTCCGACTTCGAGTAACTAAGGTCAGCAGCGACAGCCCACTTGTTCCCTAGTTTGAGTTCGTTCTTCCAACCGAGTGCAGTAATGGCGTCACTACGCTGGCTATTGTCGTTACGAATGAGGCTACGCGCATTCGAAACGGCGCCACTCGTAATCACGGTGTTGCCATTGATCAACGACGTTCCGACGTTAGAGAAGGTCGCCGGCGCGCTTCCCCAAAGGAAATCGCCTTGCAACATATGACGAACACGGTCCTGATCGAACTTGGAGTAATAGAGGTCTAGAACGCTGTGGAAGTCCTTGTTGGGCTTGAACTCCAGTACGCCGAGAAGGCCATCTCGAACCTGTTTGCTTGACGTTACACCCGCGTCGAACCCTTGGAAGTACTGCGCTTTGTCCGGACCCGCGCCAACCGTCGGTACACCGACGGCTCCAGCACCCCACTTGTTGTTGTAATCGCCAAACCGCCAAGCTTGGTAATACTGTTCTTGTCCGGGCGTATCAAGATGCGCATAACCCAGCGCCACGCCGACGGTATTGTCGGCAAACTGATCAATGTACGAAACGCTAAAACGATTGCCGTTTGCGCCGTTGCCGTCCGGTGTCAGCTTACCGTTGGAATTGTGTTCGCCGCGGAGATTGAGCGCGATCTTGCGACCACGGACGTCCAGCGGCATGATGGTCTGCGCATCAATCGTGCCCGACAACCCTTGTCCAATCAACGCGGCATCGGGTGTTTTGTACACAGTTGCCTTGTTGATCAATTCTGAAGGGAATTGGTCGTACTCTGCCGCGCGGCTATCGCCGGAGCTTACGACTTCACGACCGTTAAGCAACGCGCCCGCATACCCAGCGTTCATGCCGCGAATAGAAATGACCGACGCGCGACCATCGACCCGCTGGGCCGTCAAACCCGGTAAACGTGCCAGCGATTCCGCGATACTCGTATCAGGCAACTTACCGATGTCTTCTGCAGAGACAGATTCGACGATCGAATCGGAATTTCGCTTTGTAGCAATTGACGACTCGATACTCGCACGAATACCGGTGATGACGACTTGGTCTACTTTGGTCGGTTCGGCCGCTTGTTGCGCGTGTAGCGACATCGACGCGATTACTGTGAGACAGGCTGCAGCTACTGGGCGCAGGCGCGGCACAAAGGCTGCGGGCGTGGACGTAACGCGCTGCTTTGACGTGGGGGGGGAATGGGTCATCGGGGTCTCTCCTTGCA
>JAKPSO010000195.1 GCA_029571495.1 Pseudomonadota bacterium | reverse complement strand
GCGCATGTGGCAGTGGATCGCGCGCGGCTATCGCGACATATCGAGCACGCGCTGCAACTACGCTCGCAGATAAGCCTAGCGGAGTTGGTCGTTCTGCACCCACTGCAACAGGGCTTAGGCGAGTTGGTGGCGTACTTGCAGCTGGCGGAGTCTGATTCGCACGCAACCATCGACGACATGCGAACGGACACGATTGTTTGGCGCAGCTCTGACGACGCCAGAACACGTAGCGGTCAAGTGTCGCGCGTAATATTTTCACGACGATGAACGAAGAAAACCACGCCCACACATCGTCCTCACCGAAGGCGGCTGACGTACCGCCAGAAATCGCATTGACTTCGATTCTGGTGCCACTGCTAAAAGGCGTGATCTACCGGGAACAAGCGGGGCCGCTGTGGTCGGCGCTGCTAAAGCTCCAGGCGCGTGTTCGCGACTACGTAGCCGTACTCGGTTTGACGCTGGTTCTGGATGAGGCAGAGGGCTACGCGTTTCTGCGTGGACGGGAGAATGCTGCGGCCGACGATGCGGCAGCTGCCGATGCGCTGCCGCGTCTGGTCGCGCGGCGCCCATTGACCTTCGCTGTGAGTCTGCTGCTTGCGCTGTTACGCAAACGGCTGGCGGAGTTTGATGCCAGTGGCGGCGAAACGCGATTGGTGTTGTCGCGCGAACAAGTTGTGGAATTGATCCGCGTTTTCATGCCTGATGGCAGCAACGAATCGCGCATCGTCGATCAGGTAGAGACGCATCTGAACAAAATTATTGAGCTTGGCCTTGTCCGAAAATTGAAACCAGCAAGCACTGGGCAAGCGCCGTCGTATGAGGTGCAGCGTATTATCAAGGCGTTCGTCGACGCGCAATGGCTGGCCAATTTTGACGAGCGATTGGCGGCGTACTCGACCCATGCGCTACGTGATTTGAAAGCGACAGGCGATGAGTGAGGTGCGACGCGACGCGCCCGAGCCCACCATCTGGGCGAGCGCAGCCCCAGTGGTGATTGACTCAGCTGACCCGGCAGATGCAGCATCCGCAGCAAAATCTGTTCGCGCAGGTTTTCGTCTGCAGCGGCTGGAAGTATTCAACTGGGGCACGTTTCACGCTCGCCCCTGGGTACTCAGTTTGGACGGTGAGAACACGCTCCTGACGGGGGACATCGGATCCGGAAAATCGACCTTAGTGGACGCGGTCACCACGCTTTTGGTTCCATCGCAGAAAGTCGCATATAACAAGGCGGCAGGCGCGGAGTCGCGCGAACGAACGCTACGCTCCTATGTACTCGGCTATTACAAGTCTGAACGAAGCGAAGCGACGGGTAGCGCCCGGCCCGTGCCGCTGCGGGAGGCGACGAGTCATTCGGTGATTCTGGGCGTTTTCTACAACGAAGGACTCGGCGAGACTGTCACGCTGGCGCAGGTGTTCTGGATCAAGGATTTGCAGGCACCTCCGGCACGGCTCTACGTCGTCGCCGAGGGCGGCATGTCGATCCTCGATGACTTTGCCAACTTTGGCAGTGATATCAAGTTGCTCAGAAAGCGACTCAAGGACATCGACGTTGCGCTGTTTGACACGTTTCCCGAGTACGGAAAAAGTTTTCGGGATCGTTTGGGAATCGTCGGCGAGCAGCCGCTCGATTTGTTTCACCAGACGGTGTCGATGAAATCGGTCGGTAGCCTCACGGACTTTGTGCGCACACACATGCTGGAGCCCTTTGACGCCGGCAAACGCATCGATGAACTCAACGCTCACTTCGACAACTTGAATCTCGCGCATGAGGCTGTGCTAAAAGCAAAGCGTCAGATCGAAGCGTTACGGCCGCTGATTGCAAACTGTGATCGTCACGCCGAACTGGCTCGTCTGATCGATGAATTGCGCGCCGATCGCGACGCTCTCAAGGCGTATTTCAGCACGCACAAACGCACGCTGCTTGAAGCCCGGATTGCTTCACTCGACATCGATATTGTCAAACGCAGCACCGAAATTGATCGACTAGATGCTGAGCGTATTGCCGGACGCGAAAGCGAGCAATTGTTGCGTCGCTCGATTGCCGCAAACGGTGGTGATCGAATTGCGCAGATCGACACGCAAATTCGTCAAAAAGAACTGGAAAAGTCCCAACGCGTAGACAAGGCCGAGCGCTACGCCCGCCATGCCGATGCGCTCGGCTGGACCGCGACCAAGGACGCGACGCAATTCGATACTCAGCAGCAGGGGCTGCCAGCCGCACTCGAAGCAGCCCGATCCAGCGAAGCGGCATTGCAAAACCAGCGCACCGAATCGAGTGTTCAACTAGCGAAGGCGCGCGAAGGGTATCAACTGCTGAGCGACGAAGTGAAGAGCTTGAAGCAGCGCCGAAGCAACATCGATCTTGTACAAATTGAGCTGCGCCGCCGGTTGTGCGAAGCGCT
>JAKPSO010000165.1 GCA_029571495.1 Pseudomonadota bacterium | reverse complement strand
TATTGAAAAATCTAAACGCACTTCGGAAGAAAAGTTTGAGGTGCGCGAACCCACGCTTGGCCGAGTGTCCGCCGTGATGAACAATCGTCACGCCGGGATCGCTCACGACGCGGCCCAACGCGTGCATGCGCACCGACAGATCCAGGTCTTCGAAGTGCAAAAAGTAGCGCTCATCAAAACCGCCGACCGCACGTAGCGCATCGCTGCGACAGAGCATAAAGGCACCGGAGACGAGCGTGACGTCGCTGACACGATCAGTCGGCAGGTCTCGATATTCGTAGTGCGCGAGCGTGGCATCGAAGCGACGTTTGATCCACGTCGGAGCGAAGCCGCGCAAGAAAAAAATCCAAACGCTCGGCATGCGTTTCGACAAGTAGCCCGGAGCACCGGCCGCATCGCGCCCTACCGCGCCCACAAGTACAACGCCATTCGTCGCGAGCGTCACCAAACCACTTGCCAGCGCGCCCGCATCCATTTCCACGTCGGGGTTCAACACGAGATGTGCCTCACATGTCGTCGCGCGAACCGCGAGGTTATGACCCGCACCGTAACCCACGTTGCCGTGACCAGAGATGATTTCAACCTCCCGCCATCGCGCCTCGGTAGCAATCGTGCGTAGCGGCGCGGCGAGCTCGCTCGTTTCGCTGTTGTCGATAAGCGTCAACGTCACCTTTGCGTTCGCGAGCCGATCAGACGCGACTCGTAACGTCTGCAAATTGCGCGCGAGCTCAGACGCATTGAGTCGATACACGACGACGCTGACCGAAAGAGAACCGGGCAAAGGCGTAGGCATCGATGGCGACGTAGCATTAACAACACTCATGTCATCAAGTTTAGGCCAATGAATTCCACCGCCACGAATGCCAACGGCGCGCCCGCTGCCCGCTACCGTGCCACAGACCTCGTCGCTTTCTGCGAAGCGCTCTACGTGAAAGCCGGCATGCGCGCCGACATCGCCGCGACCTCGGCGCGGGTCCTCGTTGAAGGTGATGTATTGGGCCACAGCACGCATGGCATGGCGCTGTTGCCCGGCTATCTCAAGGCGCTCGCCGACGGCACGATGCGAGCGGCCGGTGAACCCGTCGTTGAGAACCAACGAACGGTGGCACAGGTTTGGAACGGTCAGCGCTTGTCGGGCCTGTGGCTGGTGGAGCGCGCGGTGAATGTTGCCTCCATCATGGCCAAAGCACACGGCACGGGTACGATTTCAATCAAACATTCGCATCACATCGCCTGCCTCGCGGCGTACCTCGAAGCGCCCGCGCGCGACGGATTGTTGGTGATCGTGCAAAGCTCAGACCCGTGCACCGCCAGCGTCGCGCCGCACGGCGGCATCACGCCGATCATGACGCCCAACCCGATCGCCATCGGCATTCCGACCGGTACCGATCCGATCATGATCGACATTTCGAGTTCGATCACTGCTAACGGTCCGTCGCAGCGCATGATCAAAGAAGGGCGCCGCGCGCCGGGAATTTGGTACGTCGATCACGAGGGCCGCGGCAGCAACGATCCGTCGGTTGCGTTCACCGAGCCGAAGGGCGCGCTGCTGCCGCTCGGCGGGCTGGACGCCGGGCACAAAGGATTTGGTTTGGGATTGATGATTGAATCAATGACCGGCGGGCTCGCGGGCTTTGGTCGCGCCGATCCGCCGCAGGGATGGGGCGCCAGCGTGTTCGTGCAAGTGATTGACCCCGAAGCCTTCGGCGGTCGCGCGGCGCTGGAGCGGCAGACGGATCATCTGCGCGCGATCAGTCACGCGTCGAGAACGCAGCCTGGAGTGGAGAACGTTAGGCTTCCGGGTGAAGGTGGACTGGCACGCAAACGCGCGCACCTCGCGCACGGCGTGGCGCTGCATGCGTCGATCATGCCGGGCTTGGCGGAGTGGGCACAGTCCCTAAGCGTGCCCGTTCCGTCAGCGCTTTGATCGGTTACAGCTTTTTGGATGCAGCGACCACCGGCAGGCGCATTTCGCCACTTTTTTAACTTTGTCGGCTTTACCCATATTTTCGCTGTATGCGCCGTGCATTAGCCGCTAGCGGTCAAAAGCTGTATCGGTATCTAGGGGCGTTAGATCGCTGCAATCGCCTCAATCTCAAACAGCGCCCCCTTCGGCAACGCGGCTACACCGACCGTGGAGCGCGCGGGATAGGGCTTTTGGAATAGCGCTTCCATCTTGGCGTTGGCGGCCGCGAAGTTACCGAGGTCGGTGAGGAATAGCGTGAGCTTTACAACGTTGTCGGTCGTAGCGCCAGCGGCGGTGAGCACGGCCTGCATGTTGGCGAGCGCTTGGTCGACCTGCGCGTCGAAGCCGTCGCGCAAATTTCCCGTCGCGGGATCGAGACCGATTTGGCCGGAGCAATAGACCACCGCGTTGAAACCACCGCCGGGCGAAATGCTCACCGCCTGCGAATAGGGCCCAATCGCAGCCGGTGCTTTGTCCGTGTGAATGACTTTCCTAGACATACCGTTCTCCTAATATTTATCCGCGCAAACGCTGCACGATTTCGGTGGTGAGTTTGGCTTGATTCATGGTGTAGAAGTGCAGCCCCGGTGCGCCGCCTTTGATCAGGCGTTCACAGAGCTGCGTCACTACATCGAGGCCGTACGCGCGTACGCTCTCGGCGTCGTCGCCAAAGTCGGCCATGCGCTTGTTGAGCCAGCGCGGCATTTCGGTGCCGCACGATTCGGCGAAGCGCGCGACGCGACTGTAGCTATGCAGTGGCATCACGCCGACCATGATCGGTATCGTGATGCCCGCCTGCGCCGCTGCCTCGGCAAACGCGAAGTAGGCGTCGGCGTTATAGAAAAACTGCGTGACGGCAACGTTCGCGCCGAGGTCTTGCTTGAGCTTCAATGCGTTCAAGTCGGCCTTCGCGGTGTTAGCGCGCGGATGCACTTCCGGGTACGCGGCAACTGCAAGGGTGAAATGGTCGCCGGTTTCAGCACGCACGAATTTCACGAGGTCTGACGCGTAGCGAAAATCGCCCGCCGCGACCATGCCGGACGGCACATCACCGCCGAGCGCGACGAGACGCTTGATACCTTGCGCGCGGTACGCATTGAGGAGTTCCATCACACTCGTTTTGGTCGCGCCGACGCACGACAGATGCGGCGCGACGTCGTTGCCCGCTTCGGCAACGGCTTTGACGGTGGCGATGGTTTTTTCGCGTGTCGCGCCACCGGCTCCGTAGGTGACGCTGAAGTACGTCGGTTTGAGCAGCATGAGTTGCTGGGTCACGGCACGAAGTTTGACGTCGCCTTCGGGTGTGTTCGGCGGAAAAAACTCAAAGGAAATATTGTTCATTTGGAAGCTTGCTTCTTAGATTTTTTGACGGCGGTCGCGGGCTTCGTCGCCGTTGTGGATTCGGTGGCCTTGGTGGCTTTGGCCGTTTTCGTCTTGGGAGCGGCGGCGCGCAGCGCAGCGTCCCATGCGAGCGCGGCCCAAGGCCGCATCGCAGCAGCCGATTCCATCGCGTCCGGCGGCACTGTGTAGTAGCCCATGGTGCGCTCGATGCCGTCATTCCACGTGTACGAAAAAATGCGGCACTTCGCAGCCAGAAATTCATCACGCGTCACATCGTCGGCCTTGAGCCAAAGTTGATCGAACGCGATGATCGAAAACGTTTTTCCATCAATCGAAAATCCGGTGCCGCCGAACATTCGCTTGGCCACAATGCCGCCGACGCCCGCTTGCGGCGCGAGGCTGGCGAAGAGTTCAAGGCAGTAGTCACGAAATTCGTCTTTCGCAGCGCGTGAGGCGTCAGTGGTCTTTTTCTTCATGCTCGCTCCGCGTAAACAAAAAATTCACGATTGCCGTCGCTGCCAGTGATGCTGCTCTCGAAGTAATCGAGCACATTGAGCTTCGCCTCCGCACATGCTTCGCGAATATTCTTTTCGACCGTCGCAAAAAGGGCTGCGTCTCTCACAATGCCGCCGCGCCCGACTTTGTCGGCGCCTACTTCAAATTGCGGCTTGACAAGCGACAACACGCGCCCGCCTTCTCGCAACAACGCATGCCACTGAGGTAACACTTTCGTCACCGAAATGAAGGACACATCGGCCACAATGAGGTCGAAGCCTGTGGGGGAGTGACGGAAGTCGCGAACAGCATTTCCCGACTCATCCGCGGGCATCGCGGCTTCTTCCCCTCCCACAGCGAGATCGCTGACTTGAAGCGAGCGCGCATTCACGCCCTCGATGCAAATCACACGAGGATCTTCGCGCAGTCGCGGATGCAACTGACTATGCCCGACATCCACGCCCAACACGCTCGCCGCGCCGCGCTGCAACAGACAATCCGTAAAACCGCCGGTTGATTGGCCCACGTCGAGACACTGAAAACCCATCACATCAAGCGCG
>JAKPSO010000163.1 GCA_029571495.1 Pseudomonadota bacterium | reverse complement strand
TCTAACTTCCGGGCCTAATGATTGGCCTAGGCCGATCATTAGGCCCGGGAAATGTGAGGTCGACAAGCAAGAATTCGCAATAGGAGATATCCAGATGAATGCGAACCTACCTGAAGCCGTTGAAAAGAGCTTGACGATGACACGAATAGTTGGGACTTGTGCGAAAGTGCAACTTGAATTTCAAAGCCCAGTCGTAGCAACGTTTGCACGTCGTGGTGCGCTTTATGCGCTGAGCAAAATTCATCAAGTTCACACGATCGCTACGTACTTTTCGAACGTCGGTGGCGCTGTGTACTTGGATAAGTGCAATGACGCCTTAGTTCTACTTCGCAAGGAACTCCACGATCATGGGGCACGATTGCAAGAGCCACGAGATCTCTCGTTGCCAGTTGCTAGCGGTCAAACATCGACGCAGGAGTTCTTGGTCAGCGTACCGACGCAAATGGAGTTTGTAAGGTGTTACGAATTGCTTGACAATCTCGGGTCAAAAGCCATCAGACTCAAAGTGGCGGGAGTACTCCCCGAGAAGACATTAAACGCCATCGTGTGTGAAGCGAAGCAACCCTTCAAGCGTGCTCTTGGCCTATTCAACGAATCGATTGAGGAAGCGCGTGAACGCTATGGCGACAAACGCGTAGGCGCAGCTAATTTCCGCGTTACTCAGATGGTGCAACCGAACTACTAGCGAGTATGCGGCTCCGATCACGTTGCCACGACTCTGTTTGGTCTGTGACATCAACGCGAGGAATTTGATATCCAAGGAGAGCTTCCCAAGAACGACCATAGTTCCTCTGCATGGATGTGATGAGGCCTGGCCTGTCCCACCAATGATTCGCGAGAACAACGCCTTTGTGACGTAGCGATAGCCGCCAAATAGTGGAGGCTAGGAGCTCCTCGTAACAAATTACGATGGTAGGCGCGTCCGGCAATCGTGACCGCGTAGGCGTCGACGTGTTGCCGCGAACAGCAAGGCCTGCTGCTGGGTCAGTAACAAGCGGTAGCACCTGTGTAGCCGGTTCAAAACGAGGACTGGTTGCCTCGTATCCCAACATTACTGTCCCTGACCATACGGTGCCGTCCTCGGAAATCTGGTACGCCCCGATGATCGCCTGGCTACCATGCCGGCGTGCCAAGATGTGGAGTTCCTCAAGCTTGAGAATGGCGTACGGATTTAGCACTCCCAGAGCACCTTCCGGTGCCAGTATCAAGGACTTCTCCCGAAGCCCATCCTCAATCTCAGCAAAAAACTGTGATTGATTTTTGATTTTCGAGCGTTCCCTGACATCAGACGAACCTTCGGGAAAGATAGCGTGCGCGCTGACTCCCGCAGCGACGGGAGACCCGTGAGCAGCAATGCCACTGCATATCACCCCCAGTCCCATCGCCGCCATTGTTCGTCGGCCCCGCACAGCCAAATATGATCGCGACGTCCTCGTCCAGCGCACTACGAACACTATGAGGCTCAGTACAAACAACGCCCCAACGCCTTGCACCGGAAATATGGCCGACGCAGGAATTATGAGCGCGAAGGGAAGGAGCGCGCTCAACTGCGGTAGGCAAGC
>JAKPSO010000492.1 GCA_029571495.1 Pseudomonadota bacterium | reverse complement strand
CGGCAGCATCAGCATGGACGGTGTCGCCAAAGGGATTGCCGCGCCCAACAAAATGGCGATCGCATTGGGCTTGATCTTTATCGCCGCTGGCGTCGCGTTCAAGCTCGGCGTCGTGCCGTTCCACATGTGGGTGCCGGACGTTTACACGGGCGCACCGACCTCGGTCACGCTGTTCCTCGGCACGGCTCCAAAAATCGCGGCATTCGCATTGGCCTATCGCTTGTTTGGCACGGCGCTCTACCCCGCGCACGCTGACGCCGCGCTGGTGCTGGCTGTCATCGCGACTGTGTCAGTTGTTCTGGGCAACTTGATCGCGGTCGCGCAGACCAACATCAAGCGCATGCTCGCGTACTCTGCAATCGCCAACATGGGTTTCTTGTTGCTTGGCTTCGTTGCCGGCGGCAAAGACGGCTATGCCGCGTCGTTGTTCTACGCATTGGCGTACTCGATCACCGGTTTGGTGTCGTTCGGCATTTTGGTGTTGCTCTCGGGACGTGGCGTCGAGCTGGAGAACATCGAAGACCTCAAAGGCCTGAACTCACGCTCCCCGTGGTACGCGTTCCTGATGCTTCTCGCGATCTTCTCGCTCGCGGGCGTCCCACCGACGATTGGCTTCTGGGCGAAACTGTCTGTCATTGAAGCAATTGTGAATGCGGGGTACGTTTGGATTGCCGTCATCGCAGTCATGGCGTCTCTCATCGGCGCGTTCTATTACCTCCGCGTGATCCGTGCGATGTACTTCTCAGATCCCGCCGCAGGCGAGACACAGCTGCCAAGCGGTGGTGCCACAGCGTTGCTGTCGGTTAATGCGCTCGCGATTCTTGTGCTGGGTGCGTTGCCAAGCACGATCATGGCGCTCTGCGCACGCGCGCTGCAAGCGGGCTAGCCCATACACGATGAAGCTTCGTCCCCGTACAAGGGGCGACGCGCTCGCGCATCATCGAGACTCACGTCAACAGCTTTTCGGCGCGAACCACCGTTGCACGGTCGCTGCGACGCCGTTTCGCGCCTAGTCGACACTTCCAATTGATGCCCTAGAACGGCACAGCAGTGGAACAAACCGCGCGAAAGCTATACGCCAGCGCGTTCACACGGGCAGGGAGTACATAGCGCGAATATGTGCGCGGCAGACACGGCTGCCGGCACGCGCAAGCGACGCGCAGCTGGAGCAGCGCGTGGCTTTCGAACGCTGGCTAGCCTGGCTTAACGGCGCGGTGAAATCCGATCATGCCGGAAAAGACGGTCACGTCCGTCACCTGCACGTAGCCCAATTCCTGCAACACTACAGTCAACTCCTCTGCAGTGTAGAAGAGGTCAAGCGCATCAAGGAAGTACTGCTTGCACTTGACGGCTGATGGGCCGCTCTTCACGACTAGGCTCGTGAAATTGAGGCAGAACTTCAAGTAGGTGTAATACGACCATTTCACAATCGGATTGCGCGGACGCAGCATGTCCGAATGGTGAAAGTGACCACCGGGTTTGAGTACCCTCAATATTTCCGTAAACACTTCGCGGACGCGCAGGTGGCGCGAGGCGAACTGAAGCGTCACGACGTCAAAGTGATTGTCCGGAAACGGAAGTTTATGCACGTCACCAATCGTGCTGTCGATGTGAAATCCAGCCGCCTTGGCGCGCTTTTGCCCGACTTCTTGCATCGCAGCGCTGCGATCCATCGCATGCACCTCGAGTGTGGGTTCACGCTTAAGGAGCGCAATGCCGATGGCGTTCGTGCCAGCACAAACGTCTAGAACGCGTTGGTTCGGTTTCAAATCGACGGTGCGCATGAAGCGATTGAGGAACGTGCCCCAAAGACCAAGCGCGGCGATGTCGTTACCTCGGTCGTAATACGGTGCGATATCCGCAAACGCATCGTTCAAGTCGTTGTTCCAGACATCGCTGAACTGTTGTTCGCGAACGGCTTCACGGGCGGCAAGTGGGGGTGGTGGCATTATTGGTCTCTCTCTCGTGTAAAAGGTTTGCGCCTGGGGCGGGTGCGCTACGCTAAATCCTCAGTAGGAAAACCGCAGCGGCGAGACTACTCAAAATTGCGACAACGTACAGTATCGTCGCAACGAGTCCGTCTGCGCGCACTCCGAAATCAAAAAACGTACAGCGAAGGCGGTGCGCCGAGCTCCACAGACAGAGCGCGACGACGCCAAAGATCACTATTTTCCCGATCCAACCGCTGGCAAAGGCGTGCAAGCTGGCGTAGCTGAGGCCGCTGGGCACATGCCCCAACGCAGCTAGCAACGTAAGGAGCACGATCACGGGAATGAAAAACGCGATCACCGTTCCGCCGGCCGCGAATGGGAACCACACAAGAGGTTTGTCAGACTTCGCCATGATTAAAGCACTCCCGCAAAGAACAGAATCGCCACCGACAACACCACCCAGATGACGTAGTGTGCGCCTGATACTGTATTGCCCGACACAAAATCTTCGCCAATCTGCACGGGCATCGCTTTTTGCGAAGCGTTGAACCACGTCGACGCGTGATACACGGACGCAATGAGCGCAAGCACGTGAAAGACGACCGATGCGGGACTTTGCAGCGCCTTCAGAAAGCCTTCGTAACTGGCTTGGCCCGCCGACAGTCGATAGAGGCCAACAACAAGCAGCATGCAGTACGCACCGACAAAGATGCAGGTAATTTCGCGCGCCATATAGCGCATGTAGCGTGGGTGACGGAAGTACCACGTGGTTGGGGGTACTTCACGGATGTAGGGTTTGCGACTCACTTTTTGCTCCAAGGCATCAAAAGCTCTTTGAACCAGTCGATTGAACTGGCAATCTTCACTTGTTGCAACGCACCCGCTGGATCAACGTGTGCCGGACATACTTCGGAACACGCGCCGACGAAGGTGCATTCCCACACGCCTTCTTTCGTTGCGATGACTTCTTGCCGTTCATCGCGACCGCCGTCGCGCGAGTCTTGGTTGTAGCGGTGCGCAAGCGCGATCGCCGCCGGGCCAATGAATTTTTTTGTCAGACCGTACTCCGGGCACGCGGCATAGCAGAGCATGCAATTGATACACATCGAATACTGCCGGAACTTCATCAACTCCGCAGGCGTTTGTTTGTATTCGCCCTCGCTGATCGGCTTTTCTTTTTTCGGGATCAAGTACGGTTTGACGCGCTTCAACTTATCCATGAAGTCGTCGGGCGCTGTGACCAAATCGCGCTCGATCGGGAAGTGCGCGAGCGGCTCGACGCGGATCACGCCTTCGTAGTCACGCAAAAACGTGTGGCACGAGAGCTTCGGTTCGCCGTTGATCATCATGCCGCAGCTACCGCATACCGCCATGTGACACGACCAGCGATATGCGAGCGTCGGGTCGATGCTTTCTTTGACTTTGTTGAGTGCGTCGAGGACAACCCACTCCTCGTTGCACGTCACTTCATAGCGCTGAAAGTGCGGCTCGGAATCCGTGTCCGGGTTGTAGCGCAAGACTTCGAGTTGAACGACGCGCTCTTTCATTTGTGATCTCCCGAGTAGTCACGCACGCCGGGCGGCGATTTGGTGATCACGACGTCAAGATAATCGACGCTTGGCGAATCG
>JAKPSO010000159.1 GCA_029571495.1 Pseudomonadota bacterium | reverse complement strand
GCGGCACTCGTGAGGTGCGCGAGGCGCGAGAGCACGTCGGTGGCCATGTCCGGCGTGAAGCGCGTGGCGTCGTCGCTTGCGAGCATCAACACGCCAGCAACATTGCCATCGGTCAGCGGCACATACGCAAACGACGTCGCGCTTGCACCGGCGTCGCCCAGCCACTCGCGCGATTCGTGCGCGGCGTTGGGGCCGACGTACGGCCGATCCAGTCCCGCGACGTAATTGCGAACATCCGTTGAGCACGACGCTGTCTCGTCGAGCGGCGCATCAGAAATCGAACCGCCCCACCAACGCACGGCACTCATCGGAATCGCGAAATCGGAGCGCATGCTCTCGTTCACAACCGCAAGCGTCATCGCAGCGTCGGGCGAACGCAGGAGCGCAAGCGTGAGGCGATGCAGTTTCTCGATGAGCGCGTCGCTGTGTTGTCCAAAGCCAATCAGTTCGGTGAGTTGACGCTCAAGTTGCGCGCTACGATCGCGCAGCGAAATCAGTTGCCGCTCCACCATCGAAATCGCGTGTCCGCCCTGCGGATGCGGCACCCGCATCGCAGAGAACACGTCCGAATGATCCATAAAAAAATCGGGGTTGGCTTTGAGCCATGCCGCGACATCGTCACCGCTGACTTGATTGTTGTCGTCACTCATATTTTTAGTTCTCCAGCATTTCGTTGTCTAGCTCACCCTCGCCAACGCGCGTGACCGGTCCGGTCATCGTGATCGCGTAATTGTCGCCAATCTCAATGGCGATCGTGCCGCCGGGCATGTGTACCGTCACCGAGCGATCGACCAACCCCAATCGATGCGCGACCGCCGCCGATGCGCTTGAACTTGAGCCCGACGCCAGCGTGTAGCCCGCGCCGCGCTCCCAAATTTCGATGGCGATATTGTTTCGATCACGCACTGTCAAAAACTGTACGTTCGTGCGCTCCGGGAAATTCACGTGACGCTCGATGAGTGGCCCAAGGCGATGCACGTCGGCGGTCGTGGTGCCAGGCCGTTCGATCACGCAGTGCGGATTGCCGACCGTCGCACTCGTGAACGTCAGCGTTTCGCCGCCCACGTTCATCTGTTCGCGAATCACTTCACGCGACGCGCCTGTGACCGGAATCTTCGCCGCATCAAAACTCACCGAACCCATCTGCACCGTCACGCTGCGGCCGCGCGCATGCACCGTCGCCTCGACCACGCCGCCCATCGTGTGCACCTTGAACGGTTCATGCGCAACAAGCCCGCGATCAAACAAATAGCGGCAAAAAATGCGCAGCCCGTTGCCCGACTTTTGGGCTTCGCCGCCGTCTGGATTCAAGATTCGGAGCGCAAACGGCGCGCCGTCGCGCGCGGGCAAAGGTCCCCACAAAATGCCGTCCGAACCGATGCCGAAATTGCGATGACAAATCCGCACGATTTCGTCGGGCGTAAACGCAGCGGGATGATCCGCCGGATCGATCACCAGATAGTCGTTGCCAATGGCGTGATATTTGTAGAACTTCATGCTGCTATTGTCTCGCAGTTGCGATGCCGCTGGCGCGACGCAGCGGCAGTACCCGTTATTCAACGGATAGACTCCACCTGATGCCAATCATTCGCTCTTTGCCGCTTGTCGACGGCGCGTTGCAACCTTTTTCACCGGTTGTCGGTAACGATTTTGTCGCATACCGAAATCATGTTTACCGGGTGTTGAATTTCTTCATGGCGATGCGAGCCGATGCCGCCCCTCCGCCCGACACCGTGCAGATAGCGGCGGCTTTTCACGATCTGGGCATATGGTCAAATCGCACGTTTGACTATTTGGCGCCATCAATCGGACTGGCTGCAGAATTCTTGGCGGATCGGTCTCAAGTGGATCGGTTGCGCGAAGTGACGGCGCTCATCCAGGAGCATCACAAATTGCGCGCCTATCGCGGCGAATTTGCCGACACTGTTGAAGCGTTTCGGCGCGCTGATTGGGTGGATGTTTCGCTGGGGATGTTGCGATTCGGATTGCCTAGCGACTACATTCGAAGCGTGCGTCAGGCGTTTCCAAATCGTGGATTTCATTGGCGTCTGGTGACGCTAACAGCAAGACAGTTCGCGCGAACGCCGCTGAATCCTCTGCCCATGATGCGTTGGTAACGCGACGGCTCGAAGCCGGGTCACCGAGCGAGGGTGCTCAGGACGCAAAGTGCGCGCTACAACGGCCCGGAAATCGTGATCGATCCGTACTTCGGAGCGCTGACTTGGCCGACAAATTCACGCGTGCGGAAAACTCGTACGTAGGCTAGTTTGTAATTGCCCAAATTCATCGCCATGCCCACGGCCGCATCGGCAACCCAGCGCTCTTTATTCACTGAATGTGAGTCGCGAATGGTGTTGCCGTCGAGAAAAATGTTGCGAATCACCGCGCGACCGTCAAGTGACGCAAAGACGTGAGCACCGATTTCGCGCGTGAACTGTTGCGCAGTTTCGTGCAGACGTGGCGCGGAGTTGTCGCCGGCTGGGCGAATGGGAGAGGTGCCGTAGTCGTCCGGTATGCCCCACCCGGCGCGAACTTCAAAGCCCGCGTTACCGTACGTCGCAACATTACCAAGCGAGAGGCCGTAATGTGGAATCACGTCGAAACCGAAGCCATCTCGACGGTCGGCGTATTGGTGAAACTCCTTGCGGTACTTGCGCTCGAACACGAGCTGCGCGCCGAACTCATTGCCAAGCTGATTCTTCCAGCCTTGAAACTGATCGAATCCACGCATCTTGTGAATGAAGTCTTGCAACTCCTTGGCATGCGACCACGGTCCAACCACGCCGAGATTCACCTCGTAGGAGTCCAACCGATGAACAGAGCGCGTGTTGTAACCGAAGCCTAAATATGTCCACCCGGCGTATGGGCGGTCGCTCGGTATCAGCGCCGTGGCCTTCGCATCGCGCGGCGTATACATCGCCTGCCCGAGCGTAAAAGTCACGTTGCCCTGGTCAACTGCGGGCGAGTAAACCCGAGTGAATACTTTGCCCGCTTCTTGCAGCCACTGCGGTAGACAATCGTCATCTGCAAAGCTGCGCACATTCGGTGACGACCACGCAATCTTCGCGCCGCTCGTGTAATCCTGATCGCGATTGGAGAATAAATCGTTGTCCAGGGTGAAGCTGTAGACGCCTTGGTACTTTTTGACGGAGTCAAAGGTGCCGGAGCCCGACGGGCAGCGCGCGTCTTGCGCCGATGCATTTCCGGTGACAAGGGCGCAAAGTGTTAATGCGCAAATTGCCAATTTTTCACGATTCATATTTCGCAGACAGTTCAAAAATTTCGTTGTGCACTTCATTGCGCTGGAGCACTTGTATTTCGTTGCAAGACATGCCGATGCATTGCGTTGCCGTTAGCACGAGGATCGCGCGAAAGCGTGGAGTTGAGGCGATCAAGTTGAGCGCGAATGCGATGTCCCACGGCTTCGCGAGAATATTCCTCGTGGATCGTCTTCTGGCCCGCCAGGCCCAACGCGTGTGCAAACGCGCGGTCCTCAAACAAGCGACGCATGTGTTCGGCGGCGTGAACCACGTCGGCTTCTGCCCAGCGCTGGTTCCGCCAATCGAGGTACTCGCCCTCTTTGACGGGCACCATCGCGTAGTCAACCAGCAAGCTGTTGTTCTCACGCATGAACTCAAGATTTCCAGAGTAGGCGGTTCCGATCACGGGCTTTCCAAGCGCCATGCATTCGGCCAGTCCCAGCCCCAAGCCCTCTGAGCGATGCAGTGAGACGTAGCAGTCGATGACCGTTTGTAGACCGACAACCGCGTCACGTGACAGCGTTTGATCAAGCAACGTTACTCGATCATCACCATCGATTTCGCGCAGCAACGCTTCTCGCTCCGCGACAAAGCCGCTCGCGCCGTGGCACTTGATGAGCAAACGCACTCCACGCTCGGCTAACGCAAACGCCAACTTAAATGCGCGAACAATAGCGCTGGGGTTTTTTCGCGCTGGAAAGGAATTGAAGTCGAAACTAAACATGAACACGAACGCCTGATCCGGCAGTCCGAATTCAGCGCGCGCATAGCGACGCGACGGCACGCGCATGTCGATGGGCGGCGTGAGTTTGAACACCGGTTTGTCGAGAACCTTGCGCGCGGCGTTCGCCACAAAGTCGGTCGCCACCCAAAGTTCGTCGATGAGTTGTCCAACGTCGGGCCAGCGAGCCGGTAAATTTTCCAATTCCCAGTACCAATAACCGACGTTGTAAGCGTCCGGTAGCGCGAATGCTCCGTCGATGAAATTGCCTTCGCCGAGCATGTCGGGATTGGTGCAGATGATGCGTGTGCGGTAAGTGGGTACATCGACCAATAGCGCGTCGACGGAACGGTCGTTTTGCCGCATGCCGATGTCGAGTGGGACGTTGGAAACGGCCACAGGCACGTCCGCTACTCGGCAGGAATGCGCAAGCAACCGTAGGCTTTCGCCGAGACCATTTTCGGCGCGCGCAAAACCGATGAGCTCGACGCCAGCGGGATCGAGGTTCGCGCTTATCGTTGGTGCGGCCACAACCTGCTTTGCAACCGCTCGCAACGACCCGGCGCCGAGTCGTCGCCCGAGCCCAATTCGTAGCGCGCGTTTCAAGAATGAGGGACCGTCGAATTCGATGGACGGTGCCACAGGATTGGGCGCTCGTGCGCCAGACAACGCTTTTGCGAGGAACCCAGCGTCTAGGCTTGCGAGCGCGCTCTCCTCGTCCCAGAAGGCACTGCTAACGGGAACGCCCGCAGCGAAGCGAACCATCACGTGGTTGAGGAAAAGCGGCTCGTCTTCCCAAATCGCAAGTTCGCACAGCGCGCGAAAGGTCGCCGGACGTTCCGCCAACCGCGCCAACAAAAACGGTGTCTGCCAGAGCAGGTTGCAGACCGACGACAGCGGAATGCCTTCGGCAAATAGCGCCGCCCCGACACGCGGGGAATGTTGAAGCAGCGTAAACATGTTTTCGCGGGCCGTGGGCGTCAAATAACTCGAATGCTCGACGCTCGCTACGACACGCGCAACCCCCCAACGCGCGCGACCTGCGACCAATGTTTGGAGCGCCATTGGCAAGGCTTCTTGAGCGATGTCGCCCGCATGCATGATCGCGACGTAGGGTTGGCGCACGAGTGCCAACGCGACACTTAAATCATCAGAAGCGTTTTCACCGGCCCCACTCCACGCCGCCGAATGCGCGGAAAACGGCCACGTCTGCTCATTCGTGCTACCGCCAAGTACAACGACCTCACTGGGCGCGCCGACAAGCGTGGCGAGTGACGCTAGAGTTTCGGCCAGCGCGTCGGTTGCCGCGTGTGTGTTGACGATGACGACGCCG
>JAKPSO010000153.1 GCA_029571495.1 Pseudomonadota bacterium | reverse complement strand
GCCAGCGCCGTTGCCGACGCGGCGTCGCGGATGGCTATCCGCGAGCAGTACAGGCCGCTCATGGAAGATGCGTTCGGGCGCGTCATCGACAAGGAATCGCGCCAGATATTGAAGTTCGCGAAATCCACATTGCCTACGGATCAGCGCGCAAAGTTTCTGGAACTCGTAAAGGGCTACTACGAGGACGGCCCGCGCATAGCTGACTTGTTATCGCCCGTCACCACCACGATGCGGAGCTACACCGCAGCCATTGAGTTGCAGGAATTGAAGTCCATGCAGGAACTCAATCCCGGGCTTGACATCGGCGCTATTAAGGACGGCATGGAATCGTGGCGCGAGAGTTGGGTGCAAGGCTATCAGCAGACATACACGGCGCGTAGCCAGCGCGAACTCGAAGCCGCCATCGAGGCGACAAAGGACAAGGACAACGAGTTCAGCGCCTACAACGTCGTGAGCGACAGGGTGCTTCAGTGGAGCGATTCACGCGCGGCGAGCGAGACGCGGCGCAATCTGAGCCAGTCTGACGGCGCGCTCGCGCGCGAGGTGTGGCGTCGCTCGGGCATTACCGAAATCGTGTGGCATACGTCGGGAACTGGGTGTCCGACATGCGACGAGCTTGACGGCAAGACAATCGGTATCGAGGACAACTTCGGCACTGCGGGCGAATATGACGTGCTGCACCCGCCGCTGCATGACGGGTGCGATTGCTACCTGCAATACGTGAGAGGTAACTGATGAAGAAGCTCATTGTAGAACAGCGCGTATGGCCACTTGAATTGCGGCAGGGCTGCGAGAGCGACGCGTATGAATTGCGCGGCTATGCGGCCGTATTCGACACATGGACAGACATCGGCGGCGAATTCTACGAGCGCATCATGCCGGGGGCGTTTACGAAGACGATCAACGAGAGCGACCAGGTGGCGCTCTGGAATCACAACGATCAATATCCGCTTGGCCGCAAAAGCGAAGGCTCGCTTGAACTCAGCGAAGATAAGCATGGCCTCGCGTTCCGCGTGCAGCTCAATCCCGAAATCCCGTCACACAAGGAAGTGTATCTGCAAACGAAGAATCGCCTTATCAAAGGCGCGTCGTTCCGCTTCAGCGTTGTCAACAACAAAGAGGATTGGGAACATGATGATGAGGAACATTTGCGCCGCACCATTCGCGAGGTGCGCTTATACGAAGTGTCTCCCGTCACGTTTCCCGCATACGAGGCCACGGAATTACAGGCACGCGCCGCAGAGTATCTGAAGCTCGCGGACGTGCCGTTAATTACGAAATCAGTTGCCACAGTTGAGCCGCTCACGCACTCGACTGCCGGTGATCTGGAGGCGTGGTTCGAGCGCCAATACCTGTTCCTTAACACAACGGAGTGGTAACAAAAATGGATAACATTCAAGAACTCAAGCGGAAGCGCGCTGAGAAGGTGAAGGAAGCGCGGGCACTGCTGGAAAAGGCAGAGGCCGAAAATCGCGCCTTCACTGACGACGAGCGCAGCCGCTACGATGTCCACAAGAGCGACATCGAATCGCTCACGGCCCGCATCGAGCGCGCCGAAGAGCAGGCCCGCATGGACGATCTCGTATGCGCCGAAGAGCGGATCGAGACGCCTAAAGCTGGTGCCGACGACTACACGCCCGAGGTGAAAATTGGCGACGAGCGTTTCATGAAGGATCCCAAGAAGGGGTTTGCGACGCCGCGCGATTTCATCTTGGCCGTCATGAACACGGGCCTAGGCCGCCGCAGCCTCGTTGCGCCGAAGCACCGCGACGCGCTCAAGCGCCTCGAAGTGCGGACCGCTGGCTCGGATGAGCAGGGCGAATACGCGAATCCATACGGCGGCTACCTCGTGCCCGAAGCGTTCTCGCCGAATCTGTTGAAACTTTCGGCTGAGGCCGATCCGCTGGGCACGCGCACAACGAACAT
>JAKPSO010000145.1 GCA_029571495.1 Pseudomonadota bacterium | reverse complement strand
GCCAACGCTACTTTCTGAGGCACTATGTCCACCACTGATCCCGTCGCATCAACCGAGTCTGTTTCGCGACCTTCGCGCCGCGATCTCCTAAAGCTTGCCGCAGCCGGAGCAACGGCGGCGATGGCGGGCGCGGCGCCAACGGCGCGCGCAGCAATCGAGCCCACAGCGATGCGCGCCTCGGGACTGGCGGCTTTCGGCAAATCGCTAAAGCACGATGCCAACGGCAACGTCACCGCGAGCGCCGCGGACGCCTTTGAGGCGGCGACCAAGAGCGGAAGCATTGCGGACTTCGAACGCTTGCCGGTCGAACACGAAACGCGATTGGTCAACCCGCTAGCGGCATACGCATGGGAGAAAGATCCGCTGGCTGCGAACGTGATCAAACTACCGGCGTTTCCGGCGCTTGATTCGGAGCGCTTGGCAGAAGAGGCGCTGGAGCTTTACTGGATGGCGCTGCTGCGCGATGTGCCACTTTGGGACTATGAGCGCAACAGCCTGGTGCGCGATGCGGTCACTGAACTGCGAAAGACCAAGCTCAATGCCAACGTGACGCCGCAGACGCTCTTTCGCCTCGGCACGCCCGGCGAAAACGACGGCTATTGGATATCGCAGATGCTGTGGATGCCGGTGCCGTTTGGTGCGCAGAACCAGTGGCAGGCGTACCGCGTCCCCTTCAAAGGCACGGACTTCATGACCACGTGGTCGGAGTACTTGAAGGTCGCCAACGGCGAGTGGCCGGCGGGCATTTTGAATCACTTCGCGGACTTGTATTACCTACGCTCGGGGCGCGATGTGGGCGAATACGTGCATTGGGATTTCTGCAATCAAGCCGGTATCAACGCAGCCGCAATTTTGCTCGCAAATACGCATCGTCCGCGCGAGGCTTGGCCGGCGGGTAACCCTTACAAGACTTCTCGCTCGATGAACGGCTTCGTCACGCTTGGCCCAGGGTATGCGCAGAACGCGATGGGCGTTGTGTGCGACTTGGCGCTCAAGGCCTGTTGGAACGAAAAATGGGTTCGGCACCGCGCGCTGCGGCCGGAAGAATACGGTGCGCTCGTCGACCGCGCCGTGCGCGGCGAAACTGTGGGAATTCATCCGCTGATCGCGAAGTCCGAAGCGGTGAAACGCGTACGCGAAAAATTCGGCACGGCGCTCCTGCCGCAGGCGTTTCCCGAGGGCTGCCCGGCGCACCCGTCGTACCCGTCTGGGCACGCGACGATCGCCGGCGCGTGCATCTCCGTACTGAAAGCGCTGTTCGACGAAAAGCGCAAATTGCGCTTCGCGCTGCAGCCCACGCGCGACGGCAAAGATTGGGAGAGCATCAACCCGAATTTGCCTGCACCAACCGTTGGAGGCGAACTCAACAAACTTGCGATGAACATCGCCATGGGTCGCAACTTCGCAGGCATTCATTGGCGCAGCGACGCGTGGCAAGGACTCCTGCTCGGCGAGAGCGTGGCCGCCGCCTTCCTCAAGTCCGAGCGCCAAAAATCCGCCGAAGGTCAGCAGGGCTGGCAAACTGCGTTTGAGTTCACAGGGTTCGACGGTAATCGGGTGAGTTGC
>JAKPSO010000140.1 GCA_029571495.1 Pseudomonadota bacterium | reverse complement strand
ACGAAACTGTTTGATGTCGTCCATCGACAGCGCGTAGCCCGACAGGTGCAAGAGCGCATACGGCAACATCGAGCCGTGGCCGTTGGAGACGACGAAGCGGTCGCGGTTCGGCCAGTGAGGATTCGCCGGGTTGTGACGCAGGTGTTTCGCCCACAGGGCGACCGCGATTTCCGCCATGCCCATCGGCATGCCTTGATGGCCAGACTTGGCCTGTGCGACCGCATCGACCGCGAGAATGCGGATCGCGTTGGCAGCGGTGTGGAGTGCGGAAGCGGAGGGAGTGGAGGCCATGCTGGAAGCTTAAGTGGGGTAGGGCGCGGTAGCGAACAATCTGCGCGGGAAGCCCTCAATTATCGCCGAGCAGGCATGACGGGCGGCTTACTTTTCTGGCGCCGGATTGCGCTGTGTCACGCACTGGATGGGCCACATCGGCGCCAACGTATTCTGGTGTCCAACAGAATGGCTACCGCGACGTTCATGCAATGGCTTTTTCCCGCCAGGCGCCGGAAGGCGGTCATTGCAACGATATTTTACTAATAGTCGACTTATAGAAAATATTGCACGAAACGACTGCTGTCTGGCCGTTATCCCCAAAAAGCTGTACCGTCGTTCCGCGTGAGAACGCACTACATCTGCGCCCACGGAAGCCCATCGAATCGCCATCCACTTTTGTGGCCGCGGTGAAAGTTTTCGTCGAGATCGCCTTCGAAGCCGTGCAGGACGTTGTAGACATCGGTAAAGCCCGAGTTTTCGAGCACCTTGCCGGCGTCGACGGAGCGTTTGCCGCTGCGGCAGATGAGCACGACGGGCCGCGACTTCACGCCTGCGACGAGCGCTTTGACGTGTTGCGCGAATTCCGGCTGCACTTCCCAATCCGGCGGCTCTTGCCACGCGATGTGTTCCGCGCCGACCGGGTGGCCGACGTAGAAAAACTCAATTTCGGAGCGCACGTCCACGAAGACCGCGTCGGTGTTCGCGTGCAAAAACGCGTGGGCTTCTTTGGGTGTGAGGTGTTTCATCAACAAACGAGCAGGGTGGCGCAAGCCGCCATTTTCGTTGTTTTCGACTCGCCCCGCACGGCTTATGGTTCGCGGCGCATCGACGCCAAGGTTCGCATTAAGCTTTGGCGTAGCGCACACAGCCCTTGCCCGCGCTCTTTGCTTCGTACATGGCTGCGTCGGCGCGGCGAATGAGATCGGCCGCTAGGTTCGACAGGGGGGGATGCATCGCGACACCGATCGAAGCACCAATTTGCGCTTCTCCGCCAGTGAATCGACACGGCGCTGACAGTGCATCGAAGACGCGTTCCGCGAGCATGCTCGGCGAACCGGGGTGAACATCTGTGTCGAGCAAGATCACAAATTCGTCGCCACCGAGGCGGGCCACGAAGTCGGTAGACCGTGCGATCTGACGCAAACGCGTCGCAACGTCGCGCAGCACTTCATCTCCGGCGCCGTGACCGTGGTTATCGTTGACAGACTTGAAGCCATCAAGATCGATGAATAAGACAGCGACGGCTTCGCCGGTGCGCTCGGCGCGCGCGAGCGCATGCGACAGGCGTTCGGTCAACATGCGGCGATTGGCAAGACCCGTGAGCGTGTCGTGCGTCGCGATGTGCAGCAACTGCTGCGCGGCCTCGACGCGCGCGGAGACGTCTTGCACAAGCGCCATGATTGACGTTACGTGGCCGCTCGCATCCGTGAGCGCCGAGTTGAACCACTCACAGTAGACCGTGTGGCCATCGGCGTGTGTCAGATTGGACTCGACGCGGTTACTTTCCTCCGCACCCGATGTGAGTCGAGAGAGCGCGGATACAAGCGGTTCGTTGGCATCGGCGATGCGCAATGCGTCCAAGAGCGCGCGACCTTCAAGCGCAGCGGGTGCAAGTCCCAGCAAGACCGAAACGCGATTCGAGCAGCGCGTGATGGTGAGCGACGCATCAAGCTCCAGCACCGTGAGCGGGCTGTTGTCCATGTGCGAAGAGAGGCGTTCATTGGCGACGCGCAGCGCCTCCGATGAGAGCTTCAATTCATGCACTTTCATTGAGCACGAGATGATCCCAATGACCGCACCTTCGGCGTTGCGCCACGGCGTGAGCGACACCGTGAACCAAATACCGTCGCTATCGACGACTTGCGAGCGTCGTTCGTAGGTCACCGTTTCGCCAGCGAGTGCGCGCTTTACGTAGCCTTCGAATGCCGCAAAGTGCGTCGGGTTATAGAAGTCGCGAAGCGTCTTTCCGATGACGCCCTCGGGCGTCGTGCCGAACGATTTGGCAAACCCAGCGTTGGCGTAATGAAACCGCAAGTCGCGATCAACCAAAGATACGTTGGCGCCGAGCGAGCGGTCAAGCGCGTGCACCAGTATCTCCGGTGGCAATGCGTGCGCGATAAGCGCGAGCGATTCCTGCTCGGTGTGGCTGTTCATCCCTACATCTCTGTTCGCCGGTCAACGAACTTTATTTTTGCGCTGGTTGCGCTCTGTTTTATACGGTGTCACCCTACAATAATTTTCTAGGATTTATCTGGCACATAGCAAGGGGGACACTGGTCATGGCACACAACTACTCAAAGAAACGCACGCAGGACAAGTTGCGGTTCGCAGCGTGGGATCGTCAAGACGACGCTGAGTTTTCCAAGTTTGGACTAAGTCGCGACAAAGTGAAAGTGGCACAGCAGGGTTTGCAGGGCTACATCGTTATGCCCGGCGACCCGCAATACAACACCGATCGCATGATTTTCAACCCGGTGTTCAATCCATTTCCATCGATGATCATCTATTGCATGGTCGACAGCGACGTCGCCATCGCACTGACGCTCGCCAAGGAGGGCACTGCGCCGTTCACAGTGCGCTCGGGCGGTCACTGCACGGCAGGCTTTTCGGCGGGTGCGGGTGTACTCATCGACGTGAGCAATCTCAATGGCATTTACATTGATACATCTGATCCATCGTCGCCGACAGCGACCGTCGGATGCGGAGTGAAGTTCGGGCAATTTCGCGCGGCGCTCGCCCCGTATGGCCTGCACGTACCAGGTGGTGAATGTGATGACGTCTGCATCGGAGGGTACCTGCAAGGCGGTGGCTACGGCTTTACGTCGGTGACCTTCGGCATGAACTGCGACAACGTGCTGTCGCTCACCGCGATGCTCGCCGATGGCACTATCGTGACGGCGTCGCCTAACGAGAACGCCGATTTGTGGTGGGCCATGCGCGGCGGCACGGGCGGCAACTTCGGCGTGTTGCTTACGGTCACGTATCAACTGCGGCCACTGGGCGATGTGTTCGGCTGGGCGATTATTTGGCCGCTGAGCACCGCACAAGACATCGATAACGCGACCGGCGCGCTCATGTTGTTGCAGGAGCAATACATGCGCACGGCACCATCACCTAATCTCAATATTCAAGTGTCGCTTTGCTATCAGCCGGGCGTCGTTGGCGGCTTGCCATTGCCACCCGCGCCGATGCAACCGTACCTCATGGTGCGTGGCATTTGGGTGGGCAACGCCCAAGATGGCACTGTCGCGATCACACCACTCGCCGAGAGCCCGGGCGCGATCGTGCAGTGGACGCAAGAAACTGATTTCGATACCTTAAACACCAACCTGTTAAATGTGCCCTACGGCATGCCGTGCTTTGCCGAAGGCACACCGATGCCATTCGAAGACAAAGCTTCGCGCATCGTGTCGCGCGATTGGACGGCAGCGGAATGGCAATCTTTGCTTGACTATTTCGTTACCACACCGAACCCGTATTCGTACTTCTACATGGAGTTTTACGGTGGCGCGATCAACGCGTATCCGGTCGGCGAGAGCGCGTTCATCCATCGCGACGCCGTGTTCAATGCAGTGCTTGATGTCTTCTGGTGGCAGCCCGAAGATCAGGCAGCAGCGCAGAACTTTTTGGTGGGATGGATGGATCTCATGGAACCGCTTTACAACGGTCATGTGTACCAAAACTATCCGCGCTTGGATGATGCCAACTACGCTTACAAATATTGGGGCGACGCGCAAGCCACACTCTGGAACGTCAAACAAAAATACGACCCGGACAACGTGTTCACGTTTGCGCAGGCAGTCGTGCCTGTCGAGTCATACGCTCGATCCGAGCCACGCGCTGCGGCGAAGGTCACGAAGGCGCTGCAGGCACCGATCGTGCCGCATGCGTTCATCAAGCGCCGCTAGCGTTCCGTCCAGCCGCCGCCGAGCGCTTTGTATAGCGTGACTTGATTTTGCAGT
>JAKPSO010000135.1 GCA_029571495.1 Pseudomonadota bacterium | reverse complement strand
GAGCCGATTTACGTAGGCCAAACCAACGAACAATTGCGAGTGCGAATTCAGCGACACTTAACCAACCAGCGCACTGACGCAGTTGCCATGAAGGTGCTGGATCCCTTCGAAGTTTTTGAAATCGAAGTATGGCCGTTGATGGAATTCGAAGGACGACCGTTGGACGCTGAAATTGCGCGCAGACTTAATTGGCTCGAGCGTGCAATTTTTGAACGATTGGTAGCGCAGTCGCGCTTCAAAGCAATCCTCAATGAAAAGGACCCTCCGTCTGTTGCAGACGACGCGGCATCAATACCGTTAAGTGTTCGTGGGCGTGTCGTCAGTGACGCTGTGTTGAAGCTTCGAGGCCATCCAGACACGCGCATCGCTCGACGTGCCGAGACGCTGTCGCTGCTGGCCAAAGTAATTGCTGAAAGGCGTGTACAAAGCGGGCTACGTCGAACCTTGTTGACGCAAGCAAACCGTTTGGCATGGTTAGCAGAAAAACGCGCTACCGAACTACGCGGAACGTCACGCGTCGGCGTCCACGTTGATGAATTGCCTGAATAGCGGGACGAGTTAAAGAAAATATCCTTTCTCGCGCACTGATTGGGCTGAATGATAAGGGCGATGAAGCCGTTCGGGGCGAGTATTAAAGTCGTGGCATTGCGCGATTCGAGAGGCGGTTATTCGTTGGCGGGGCGCGCACGTATGTGTGTCGATAGCGGGTCGCGATCGGCAAACGTGTAATGTTCCAGCCTCAATGCAACCCTTCTAGGATGCGCCGTGGCCGCGATTCGCAAATTATTTAGTCGTGAAAGCGTTCGTCAACGAAGCGCGTCGATCTCATTTTCGGTGTGGGCGTCCTCGATAGCTTTAGTCGCATGCGCACTGGTGTTGTCCTCCGACTTGATGGCGCAGGTTGCCAAGACTCCGCCACCGCCGCAGCGATATCAGGCCGCTGGCGTGTTGCCGGACGAGTTGTCGCTCGATGCGATCGAGGCGCCGCAGAGGAAGGCTTTGCGAGCGGAGGCGGCGAAGTCGCGCTGCGGAGGTTTCGTTTACACGCCTAAAGCCGCGGGTGGCTCCGTGCCGGGGACGCCGGTGTTGGCGGTGGTGTCGCAGAAGGCGAGCGCGGGCCGACCGAGCGGCGTCGTGAAGTTGCAAGGCGAGTTGTGGCCGGTTGCGTCCGAACCCGGAAATGTGACGACGTCCGACATGCCGTTTGTCAATATCGGTTTCATAATCGGTCCGTTCGTTCCGGTGCAGAGGCTCGCGGACGAACTAACGGTCCGCAGGAATTTGGACGCCCTGAAAGATCAGGTCTTCATTCGTCTCACGTCCGACGACACGCGCATCGTGCGCACACGTGTGCTGTGCGCGAACGGAAGCGGCCTCTGTCGTCGCTACGCGGGGCATTTCGATGCGTATTGGTTCGACTACAAGGTCGGCCACGTGAAGCCGGTGCGGCTCTCCACTCGCGAATTGGTGATCGAGGATCGATGCCCGCATACGCGCTCCGCGATGATCGAGTTTTACGCGAGCAAACTTGGCGCGATGGAGTCGTTTCACCGGATGACGAATCCGTAGCGCTCAGAAAATTTGCTGATGCACATGAACAACACCGTTGTCCGCCTCATTCGCTCCGCTCTCGCGTTTGCGGCGCTTTGCGTGACCACCGCCGCGCAAGCAATGACCTTCACACTCTCGCCGCCGGTGCTCTACCTCGGCGGGCCGGTGGTGGGCTCGGATTGGGACGCTTGGCAAGAGGCGATGAAGCGCTTCGGCGCGGAGATCAAGATCGTGGCGTTGCACGATTCGGGCGGTGGCGATTCGTTGGCGGGGCGACGCATCGGGAACGATATTCGCAAGC
>JAKPSO010000087.1 GCA_029571495.1 Pseudomonadota bacterium | reverse complement strand
GTTGCAGTGATTTGCGCAGCAGCGAGGGACGGCGCACTCGTGTCGCCGCTCGTGGCTATTTGAAATGCCCCCGCGACGGCGGAGACGCGTTTGCCAGAAAAAATTGCCTTCGCGCCCGCGAACATGCGCGGAGCGATTTCTTGTTGTACGTTCGCCAGTTCAATCTCCATCGGAATGTCGCGATCATCAATTCGGATTTGGTTCGCGGTGAATGCTGCGAGATTGGGCAGTAACAATTTTCCTGTTGCATCGGTGCGCCCGACGAGCTGATTGTTGTGCGTCACGCGAACGCCGGGCACCCTCGCCGCATCGACCAGCGCAAACGCCTGCGCGATGGGCCGCGACCACCACACACGTGTATCCGCCCAGGCTAACGCGCCGGAAAATCGGAATTCGCCGGTGACATCCGTTTGATTCGCACTGTTGTCTGCGCGGGCCGCTACGGCAAGCAATCCTGCCGCAAATGGTCGCTGCGCAAAGCCATCCAAGGTAGTGTTGCTGCCACGATGTTCGGCCGCGATTCGCACGTCCGCCCATTCGCTGTCGGACTTGCTCCGCGAGGCGCGCAGCGATTGCGTGATTGGCTCTGCTGAAGCCTTCGCGTAGGTGCCTGAAACTGACCATTCCGCACCAAGCGGGACCGAAATACCTAGCGAAATCGCGGTAGTTAGATTGTTGTCGTGCTGAGTTCGTGCGAGGGACAGCCAAACGCTGCTGCTGCGCCCCCATCCTTGTGCGATGCGAACCGAAGCGAGGCCTTCGCGTTCGCCGTTACTAAAGGCGGATCGAGAGAAATTGATTGATGCGCTACGTTGGTGATCAAACGAATACGCAGCACCCGCGCTGATCTGCCTGAGCGCTTGTCGGGCGGGCGTTGTCGACGCCATCGTCTCGCGGTCCACACCGAAGCCCTCTTGCTGCCATGAGCCTGCAAGCTGTGAGGACAGGCGTCCGCTGCTCCAACTGTGCGAAAGCGTGGCTGCGGCACGGACTCTCTCTCCTCGCGATTGGCTCAATGCTGTCCCGAGTGTCGCTGCGCCGATCAACTCGTGTCGAATGCCTGCGTCAAAGCGCGCGGCGTGGTAGGTTTGCTTGGCTTCAGCACCGACGCCGAGCGTCAAGTAGTCATTCATGCCGCGGCGGTACTGACCCGCGAGCACCCATTCGCGCGCCTGACGCGCGCCTTCTGGCGCGCCGAGTGACAGGTCAAAACTGTCGCGACCAGCGGCCAGCATGTCTGTCGAAAAGTAATACGGAACGTTGCGTCGGGTTTCAACGCCAGCGCGATCCCGGATGACGACTTCAACGTTGCGAAGCCCACCGAAATAGGCCAGATCACGCAAGTCAAATGGCCCCGGCGCAACGCTAAACGTCTTCGCACGAACGCCATCAACAAACACATCAACCGTAGACGGCGTGAGCGCCTGACCAGACCACTGAAAGGTGGGCTGTGAATTGATGCTGGGATCAAATTCGAAACGACGTGACCATTGCAAACCAAATACCTTGGCGGTCGTGGTTCCGAGGCCGTAAGAGGGGACAACGTCGCCCACTGACACGCGTGTCAACGCAGCGAGGTCGTCGTACGCGAGGCTGCTGTGGGTTCGTTGCAGCGCAACGGCACTTGATCTGAATGCGGCATTTTGATCGCTGCGGAGGGTCCACGCTCCGTGTGAGACCACGAGATTGGTATCCACGTTGGCGCCGGGACGCGCCGACGTTGCGACTTGAGACGCGAGCGAGTAGTTGAGCCACGCGTGCGTGTCCTGCATCGATGAGACCGCGGCCTTGCTACGGCTACTTAACGACAGTACGTTTCTTTCAAACCATTCCGCTGCAGCTGTGATGTCGAGACTCAGTGCATCTAAGTCCAACTTCACGGTCAAATCGGCAGCGCTGGATAGCACGATCATCTCCGCCTTGCTCGCGAGGCCCTGCATTCGCTGCGCGGTGAAGCCAAGTTTTGCTGCGTCTGCGGTTCCGATTCGTACGCTGCCATCAGGCTGCGTGTCGATCAACGCTTCGCCACGGCCTTGACCGTTCACTCGCAGTGCCACGATCATTTCTTCGCCGAAGCTGTGTTGCGCCGCGCAAAGCGCAAACGTTACGCACAGCCGAAAAAAATGACGCAGCATGATGAGTCAGTGCAATGAAAGACGATCAGCAGCGTCAGCGCACTTAAGACGCGCAGTGGCTGTTGGAGATGTTCACTTCGATGAGTTGGTTGTCTAGTTCAACCTTGACGCGCTTGGGCGCAGCCTTGCACGCGTCTTTGCCGAGCTTCGCTGTGATCGTCTTTGCCACAGTCGGAAAAATGTAGCGCGAAGAGACCGATTCCGACGCGAGCTTTCCGTCGTCCGAGATCACACGCGAGATTCTCGCTCTCGACCCTCCAACGTTCGCTACCTGCATCTTGAGCGTTCCGTCGGTGGATAGTTCAGCGGCTTGAATGTCTAATTTTGAATTGGCCAACGTCGGCGCTACGAAAACTGGAAGCGCAAACGAGAGCAGCACGGAGAGCTTCGTTTGTCCGTCGGTGGGTAGTTCTACGGGCGGCAATTCTTCGACAAAGAGTCGATATGCACGCTCGTCTCCGGCAATCGGGGAGGCGGGCAGACCGGCGCGAACGATACGTTGTTCGCCGGGTTTGATTTCTAGGCGTTTCGGAAAAAACACTAAATCCTCAGTAGGCTGATATTGGTCCTCACCCGCGGCGTTTTGTGTCCAGCGCATCGCGTGCACTTTGAGTTGAATGACTTTGCTGTCGTCATTGCTGACCGTGATCACCGCCGAGCGTTGCTGCGTCGTTAGGTCCACGCTGAGCGGGCTGACTCCAAAGTTCGCAGCAAGCGCGATGGCTGGGAGCGCGCCGAGCAACGTTGTGACAAACAATTGACGGATAGTGCGGGAAGTGATCATGATCAGAAATGATGGATGTGTTTATGGCGGTTGCGAGCGCGTGTCGGTGAGCTTTGCGGGCTCACCGAACGCGCTTCAATGGAGCCGATTAGGGCTTGAGGGTTACGCGGAGCAGGTCGGCGTAGTCAGCAGCAGGCAGGTCTTTGTAGTCATTGCCGGCAACGTTCGCGGTCAGCGTGACGTTAAGCGGCGTGCTGAAGCCCGCGCCTTTGCCGCTGAACGCGTCTTGTACGAGCGCGTACGGCAGGAAGTCCTTGTCGCCACCTTTCATTTGACGACGCTTCGACGCGCTGTCAAAGTTGGCACCTTGATCGGCGGAGAGTGCGTAATCAACGTTCTTCGTGCAAACGAAGCTAACAGCGCCGTTGGCCGAACGGTCGGTAGCAGCAGCTGGGTCGAGCGCGCCGAAGTTGATGTCTTTGGTGCTGATGATTTTGCAGTTGTTCAGCACCGAAGCCGTGACACGAACGTCGGCTTGGTCAGCGGCGAATGCAGAAGAGGTTGCGGCAGCGATAAGTGCAGCGATGAGGATACGTGACGATTTCATACAATTTTCCTTGATAGTGATTGGGGTTTTCATGTCGCTTGCGCTGTCTTGATCTGTGTTCAAGTGCGCATCCGATGAAATGAATTTTTCCCGCTATCGAGCGCAATGTATGTAGCGCGATGGTCAGCGATTGTCACGAAGTGTCACGGCGCTAATTTGCGCCGCATGGCGTTAGCGCGCGAATAGGTAGCCGCGCCCGCGCACGGTTTTGATGATCCGCGGTTGCACCGGGTCGTCGCCCAGCAATTTGCGCAACCGTGAGACACGCATGTCAATGGAGCGGTCTAGGCCGTCGTATTCAACGCCACGCGTGCCTTGGAACAGCGTGTCGCGATCGACGATTTCGCCAGCGCGCGACGCGAGCGCAACCAATAGATCGAACTCTGCGTCAGTGAGGACGACGGCGCTGCCGCTACGCGTGACTTCACGTCGTTCGACATCGATTTTGATGTCGCCGAATGTCAGCACTGAGACGTTGGCGCTCGGCGCATGCGCGCGCGCATGGCGACGCAGGTGCGCCTTCAAGCGCGCAAGCACGAGACGCGGCTCTGCGGGTTTGCGCACGTAGTCATCGGCACCGAGTTCAAGCCCCATGAGCTCATCCAAGTCGTCGTCGCGCCCGGTCAAAAGCATGATGATGCCGCCGAAACGCGGGCGCAGTTTTCGGCACAACTCAAATCCGTCTCCGGACGGCAAATTGCCATCGACGATCAATGCGGCGAATGATTCGGTCAGTACGCAAGCCTCGACTCCCGGCGCATCGTGCATCACAGTCACTTCGTAGCCGTTCTTCGCGAGCGTTCGCTGCATGATGAGCGCGAAGACTTCGTCGTCCTCGACCAACAAGACGTGCTCAGCGGATTGTGACGACTCAGTCAGAACGGTTGCCATGGTTTATTGCGCCAAAAACTGTTGCAGTTCGTCGCGCGTGGTCTCCAGCGCCGCTATGAGCGACGAGCACAAGGGCCACGTGTCGTCCGCCTGAAGCTGCGCGAGCGCGTCGAGTTTGGCGGCGGCCTCGCGATCTTCACTTCTGGCAAATAGATGCCAAATGCTCTTGAGTTGGTGCGCGATCGCCGAGGTCGCCACGAAATCATTGCCACGCTGCGCGTCGCGCAAACCGCCCACCAGACGCGGAATGTGCGCCACGAATTTCGCAGCGGCTGCTCGAAAAAGTTCTGCATCGTATTCGAGCTTGGCTAAGCCATACTCGAATCGACCCACGCACGATTCGGTCGGCATCGCGACGTCCGATTTTTCGTCAAATCTTGATACGGGTGCTCGATCCACGCCCGCGAGGATGGCCGACACCAACGATGCGTTTGAATAGGGTTTTGCAACATAGCCATCAAAACCCGACGCAATACAGGTTTCGCTATATCCGTCCGTCGCGTGCGCAGTAATCGCCAATGCTGGCGTTTTGACTAATGGGTGGCGTCGTCGTATTTCATGCAGCAAAGTCACACCGTCCATCTCCGGCATCTGAATGTCGAGAAGCATGATGTCGAACGTCTGCGTAGGCAGCTGTTGCAGCGCTTCCTTCCCAGAGCTTGCTAAGACCACGCTAGCACCGCGTCGCTCAAGAAGCCGAACGATCAGGGCCTGATTGATTTCGTTGTCTTCGACGACGAGTATGCGCAGATCATCAAGCCGCGCTTCTAGGCTGTCGATGGCACGCGCTACGGACCGTTTCGGCGCTTCGACTCCCACGCCAAGCGGCACTCGGAAGACGAAGCGTGAGCCTGAACCGACCGCGCTTTCGACGTGGATTTCGCCGCCGAGCGTTGCAATGAGTCGCTGCGTGATCGCCAGTCCGAGACCGGTGCCGCCGTACTTACGTGACACAGATGCATCGGCCTGAACGAACGCATCGAAAATCTTTCCCACGCGTTCCGGTGCGATGCCGATGCCCGTGTCGATGACTTCGCCACGCAACCAATGCACATCGGCAATGGTCGGATCATCTGTCAGCGAAAAATTCACAGCGACGCGCCCCGCATGCGTGAACTTGATCGCGTTGGCGGCGAGGTTCAAA
>JAKPSO010000045.1 GCA_029571495.1 Pseudomonadota bacterium | reverse complement strand
GAGATACAACGAAATTGAACTGCGAATATTGGACTTCCCCGACGTTTACTCGGCGCTGCCCGAAGCTGATGGCAGATTGCTCTTTCAGACGGTTTGTGTTCCGGAGACGTTTGCTATGGCAGTCTTTGAAGCCGCGGAGCGACTTCGAATTGAAATTGGAGAGGCTGGCTACGCGGAAAAATGGGTCGAGCATCCTTTCCCTACACCTTGCATGGATGAGCTCAAACGAACACTTCAGCGGCTAGGCCACGCGGTCTGACCCGTCGTCAACGCGCACAACCTATCGCCCGACGATGGCCTTCATCGCGGGCGCAGTTCAACTCCGACGTGGGCCGTCACGAAACGCGTGCGCCCCCATCACAGTCTCAAGCATTCTCGCCGCTAGGCAATCCGCTACCGACGCGCAAACGCAGACTAGTAACCACCACGCGATGACGTGAACGAGGTGACGCTTCAGCAACGCTTCGAGCCACCGACCATAGCTCATTCGACATCCACATCTTAGAAAAATGACTTACAGCTTTATAGCGATATCGACCAACCAGCAGTCGTTTAAGCTGCTTTTTTTGCATGTCGACTATCTTCAATAAGCGCTTGCAATGACCGCCTGCTGGTCGTTAGTGCACTAAAGCTGCTGCGCACAGAAACCCAGAATCTGGCGCAACAGCCCGTCGTTCACTAGCATTGCAGCATGACTCAAAAAACTGATTTCACGTTCTTTCACCGTCTGCGCGTACGTTGGGCGGAGGTGGATTTGCAGCGTGTGGTGTTCAACGGCAATTACCTGCTTTACTTTGACGTGGCGTTCACCGAGTACTGGCGCGCTACGGGGTTGCGCGATCCGATCGCGCAGCAGAAGGAAGGCGTAGAGCTTTTTGTGCGTAAGGCGGAGATCGAGTATCACGGCTCGGCGGGCTTTGACGATGAGCTGGACATCGGCGTGCGTTGCGCGAAGCTCGGGCGCAGCAGCATGACTATCGCTATCGGAATTTTTCGTGGTGACGAACATTTGATCGACGGCGAATTGACCTACGTGTACGCCAACGCGCATGAGAAGAAATCGATGCCAATTCCGGACGCTTGGCGTGAGAGACTGGAACCGCCCCTCACGGGTTGACGACTGCGATGTCAGCTACGTTTTAACGATTGCAACACGCGTTCAAATTCCGGCAAATCGCGCGCGTAGAAGTAGCGCTTAAGCGACTGGTACTGCAGCACTAATAGTCCATTGTCTACAGCGGCTCCGGCGATGACACGTTGAAATGCGGCACCCCGATCATTGCGCCATTCAACTAACACGCGAAATCCAGGGCGCCCAGCGACGGTTTCGGGCGCGACGTTCTTGACTTCAAGTCCGGTCAATCCCGGTAGCTGCCGCAACTCACCCACAAATCGTTGCGCCATCTCCTGTGGCGGCGAGTCTTTGCTAAATACTTGTTTCGACTTCGGGAAGATTTTGTCGTCCACCAGATACGCTGCGTCGATGAATTGAATGCCGACCCCGTCACGAGTGATCATCAACGAATCCTTGCGGGCCGATAGATGCATCCAGTCGACTGGCGTCTTGATGCTGGCCCCCGCATGCGACAGCGTGGCGCCGTCCAATCGCGTCCACACGGCGCAGCCACTCACGAGCGCAACAACCGCTAACAGCAACACAATTCGCTTGATCATTGTTTTGTCCCTTCTTGTTCAATTCGATTCAGATAGCTTTGCACGAACGCGCGATCGGTGGCCTCCGGCGCAAGCTCCAGATACTGCTTGAAGAACGTGGCGGCGTTGGCCGCGTTTCCTTCTTTCATCGCGGCCAATCCTGCCGCACGCAACACAGGCGGGAACGTCGGCGTGAGCTCGTACGCCTTGGCCAGCCATTTCGCGGCTAGCGCTTCGTCCTCCTTGTTGGCGCGCATTCTGTAGGCTTCGCTGAGATAATAATTTGCCTCAGGCGGCATATTGGCACGCCGCGCGTCATCCTCCAGTGCCGCAACCAGCGCCTTCTGTCGACCAGCTCCAATTTCGGCAGCCAGCCAGTTCAATTGCAGTTTGCGATGCATTGCCGGAAAATTTTCCGACGGCACACGGGATGTGTCGTTCGCGCCTCCGGCAGCTCCCACGGTCTCGATTCGTTCGTCAAGCATTGGATGAGACGCAAAGAGATAAATTGTCTTGGTTTCATCGCTCTGTTTCGCGTCGTCACGAAGCACTTCAAAAGCGCGTTTGGCGTCTGCGCGACCGTACCCTAGTTTCTGAAGCCGCGCGAAGCCAATCTGGTCAGCTTCGCGTTCCATGTCGCGGCCATGCCCCGCAGCACCACCCAAAAAAATGATCTGTCCACCGAGCGCGCCCGCTAGGCCAAACGTGAGTCCTGCGATGTTGGCGAGCGTTCCAGCGACTAGCCGACGATTGCGACCTTGATACCCGTGGCGCTGTACAAAATGCGCGCCTTCGTGCGCCAACACCATAGCAATCTGAGCCTCATTTTCGAGACGCCCGAGGAGTCCAAGACTGATGTAGACGTCGCCATTCGGAAACGCCATCGCGTTCGGAACAACTTCGCGCAGAATTCGAACCTTGATGCTGCCTCCAAACTCGGGATAGAGTTCCGTCATCAACTCATTGAGCCGCGCCACGTAGGCTTCCTCAGCAACCAGCATTCCGCGCCGTCGCAACGCGGTTGCTGCCTCGTGCGACTCGTCCCACATGCGATCCTCCTCGGATGCAAGCTCCGCGCGCGTTGGCGGTTTTGCAAACGGCTCGATGGAGAATGCCGGTGTGGCCAGTGCAAGCGCCGCGACGCTCATCAGCGCACCGCGCAACAAGTGTTTCGCCACGCTATTTGGCGCCGACAAGTTTTCCGCCCAAAGGCAGCGACTCGAATACGGACTGCGTCATAACTTTGGCTGAATCGGGATTTTTCAGATCGCGAATGCCGCTCTGGTCGTAGTGCAACCACGAAATGTTTCCATTTCTTAGATCAACAACACCGAAGGAAATGATCGAACGCCCCCCTTGCAGGCCAACCCCAGCGGCGGCCGCAAGCACCGTGATCGCGACGCGCCCTCCTGAAGAGACCACATCGTCGCCCAGCGCAACGACAATGGCGTCCGCGCCGGTCTTTTCTCGCAGCCACGGCAAACCTTCCCCCAGCGTATAGTCAAACTTAGTGCGACGATGTTCCCAGGGCGATCCGCCATAGTTCATCATCAAGTGTGCGGTTTGACCGACGACCCAATACGCCGCCAAAAAGTCATCGAGTGCTTCTTGCTCCTGCTCGGTAAGGGCAGGTAAAGGAGAAACTTTGAAATCGCTGCGCTGCGCCAGCACACCCTCAACCGCCGCTCGCACGCCTGCGCTCGCCTGCTCACCCCACTGCGGCACTTTCTCTTGCGCACCCGAGGCCGTCAACTCGCGAACCTGCACGTCGGGTTTAGAGACAATGAGGGCCTGCGGAAAAACAACCGCACCGTCACCGCTTTTGTGCTGGAAGTGAGTGAGCCCCTGTGCCCAGCCAAGATTTGGCGAAAGCAACAAGAACACCCCAAGAATTCGAAGCGACACACGCTGTAGCGCATCCATTTTTTTCTCCACCGTTGGCATCGTTAGCAATACATGAAATGTAACGCGTCAGAAACAGGGAACGTGGCCCTTGCCAGTCCCCAACGCCCTATCACGTCGCGCGCAGATAGCATTTTCACAACGGCAGGAAAAATCCGAATTTTCCCATGCGCGACTAAACCCCCGCCGTCATCCCGCCGTCCACATACAGCATGTGCCCATTCACAAAGTCGCTCGCGGCGGAGCACAAGAAGATGATCGCGCCTTTGAGTTCTTCGACGTTGCCCCAGCGGCCAGCGGGCGTGCGCTGTTTGAGCCACGCGGTAAACGCGGCGTCCTGCACGAGGGCTTGCGTGAGTTCGGTGTCGAAGTAGCCCGGACCGAGACCGTTGACTTGAATGCCGTGCTTGGCGAGTTCGACGCACATGCCTTTGGTCATCATTTTGAGCGCGCCTTTGGAGGCCGTGTACGGCACGATGTTGGCGCGGCCTAGTTCTGCGTTAACGGAGCATACGTTGACAATCTTTCCGCG
>JAKPSO010000035.1 GCA_029571495.1 Pseudomonadota bacterium | reverse complement strand
CGCGGAAATACGGACGGAGCGGCTCACTGAAAATCGGGTGCTTGTGCGTGAGCAAACGGCCGCACACTTCCACGAGTGGCGTCACCGCACGGCGTACGCAAATCGTGTCACGCTTTAACGCGTAGAGTGCCTCGGCGGCGTCGCGGCGATCTGTCTTGGCATCAAAAATGGTCTCTTCGATTTTGTCGAGACGGTCTTCCAACGAATCGGTTTCTGGGAACAGGCGGTCCACGACCGTGTCGATCAGGCCGTGCAGCACAGCACCCGGACCCAGCGCGAGAAACTCGGGCTCGCGCTCAAGCTCCGCGCGAACGGTTTTAAATCCAATTTCGGCGCGGTGGCGCACGGTGAGTACGAAATGCTCGCTGGCGTAGATGTGCAATTCGCCGTCAATGAACGCTTCGCCGCGTTGCTCGATCGTGTGCAACACAAGAAATATCGTAGAGCCGTACTCCTCGATTTTCGGCCGCTGTGAACCGCGATTGGTGTCCTCAATGGCGAGTTCGTGCAGGTTAAATTCTTCCTGCATCTTGGCGAGAAGCTCAGTCGTCGGCTCGAACAGCGCGACCCACACGAACGCGCCCGGAGGCTGTGGCAGCGCTAGGAAGTCGCTGATGGCTTCGATATCCATCGGCGCTTGCCGCTTTCCGCCGACGTAGGCGGCGCAGTCGATCAACATGGTGGCGTCTTGCATTCGAGGTGGCGGTGGTGATTCGTTGCCCGAATTATGCGTTCGTCTGGGCGCAACCGCGTTAAAGCCGCGACGCAAGCGACGGTGTAGCAAAATAGGCCATGGCTACCGTAAAGACTCCGCCCGCTCCTTCGCCTTCTGCCAACGCCGTTGATTCGCCCAGTGCGTTGCCCGTCGCAGATCGAGTGTTGACGCTCGACTTGGTGCTGCGTGAGATCGCGGCCGATGGTCTCGTCGCGCCAACACTCATCGACGGGTTGCGCGACACGGCGCGCTTTCGCAGCTACGACCATCCGCTGACGCTCATTGCCGATCAAAAGTGGCGCAGTGAAAAGTTGCCGCGACGATTGCTCACGCTTGAAGTGCTCTCCGAATGGCTCGCGGGGCGCCTCAAAGTACCGTACTTGCACATCGACCCCCTGAAGGTGGATTTTGCGGCAGTGGGCTCGGTGATGAGTTCGAGTTACGCCAATCGCTATCGCATTTTGCCCGTCGCCGTGACTCCGGATTCGGTCACTGTCGCGACGAGCGAGCCGTTCGTGCGTTCATGGATTCCGGAGCTATCGAGCTTGCTGCGTCGACGTGTCGAATTGGTGTTCGCCAATCCGCTGGACGTCAAACGTTACGTCGCAGAGTTCTTCGCGCTCGCGCAATCCGTGCGTCGCGCGCAAGAGAAGGCGACGACCGACGACAAGAGTGCGATTTCGTCGTTTGAGCAGTTGGTTCAGCTCGGCGCTCAGGGCGGCGCAGCGCCAGACGCCAATGATCGTCACATCGTTCGCATCGTCGACTGGCTGTGGCAATACGCGTTTGAGCAGCGTGCGAGTGATATTCACATCGAGCCTCGCCGCGATTCCGGCGTCGTGCGCTTTCGCATCGACGGCGTGCTGCATCAGGTCTATCAAATTCCACCCGTCGTGCTCACCGCGATGGTGAGCCGCGTGAAGCTTCTCGCGCGCATGGAGATCGTCGAAAAGCGCCGCCCGCAAGACGGACGCATCAAGACGGTGTCGCCGGAAGGGCAAGAAGTCGAGCTTCGCGTCGCGACGATGCCGACCGCGTTCGGCGAAAAGATCGTGATGCGGATTTTCGATCCCGAAGTGCTTCTGCGTGACTTCCGCGATCTCGGATTTAGCGATGACGATTTGGCGCGTTGGGAGGGCATGATCTCGCGCGCGCACGGCATCATTCTGGTGACGGGCCCCACCGGCTCCGGGAAGACGACGACGCTGTACTCGACGCTGAAGACGCTCGCAACGCCTGAAGTCAATGTGTGTACGGTCGAAGACCCGATCGAAATGGTCGAGCCCGCGTTCAATCAAATGCAAGTGCAGCCACAGATCGGTGTGGACTTTGAGACGGGCGTTCGCACGCTCATGCGGCAGGATCCCGACATCATCATGGTCGGTGAAATTCGCGATTTGCCGACGGCGGAAATGGCTGTGCAGGCGGCGCTCACGGGTCATCTGGTGCTATCGACCCTGCACACTAACGACGCGCCGACGGCCGTTACGCGCTTGGTCGATTTGGGTGTGCCGCCGTATCTCGTGAACTCGACAGTAATCGGCGTGATGGCGCAGCGTTTGGTGCGTACGCTGTG
>JAKPSO010000020.1 GCA_029571495.1 Pseudomonadota bacterium | reverse complement strand
GCTTGCGTGGCCGGTGCGGCCAGTAGCACGAGTGCGAAAACGGACGCGACGACGGCGTGCGCGCGCTTGATTCGAGTGAACATGGGTGGTGCCTCCTTGTGGTCTTGACGCGTAAGTATGCGGCGAATTTGGAACGCGTGCTTACAACTAGTTTCAATTCCCTCGCATGACGGGCCAAACTCGCTTGCGCCGACACTGTCCATCCGTGATCGCAGCGCTATGCTTGGCGCAATGGCAATGTGGTTCCGCGCATTTTTTTGCGCGTTCCACCCAAACAAGGAATGCATGGAAAACGTGACGTTTGTTCGCATCTACGCGGTGGTGGCGATTGTTGCTGTCGGCAGCGCGATGCTTGAAGGGTTGGTGCTGACGTTTCTATTGCGGCGCGATTACGATTGGAAGGGGGCGTTTGTATCGCTTGCGATTGCCGCTGGTCGACGCTTGACGGACTTCTTGCCGATCGCGCTTGCATTGCCCGGCGCCGCGTGGCTTTATGAGCACCGTCTTTTCGAGTGGAAGTTCACCGACCCGATAGCGTGGCTGGTGCTGTTCTTCGCGTTGGAGTTTGCGTACTACTGGTTTCACCGCGTGAGTCACCGCGTTCGCTGGTTCTGGGCGACGCACGCCGTACATCATTCGCCAAATCAATTCAATTTGTCGGCGGCGTACCGCTTGGGTTGGACCGGTAAATTCACACTGACGTTGATTTTCTTTTCGCCTATCGCGCTGCTGGGTTTCTCTCCGCAAATGATCTTGGTCGCGTTTGCACTGAATCTGCTCTACCAGTTCTGGATTCACGCAGAGTGGATTCCGCCGCTTGGATTTCTTGAGGGCATCATCAATACGCCCTCGGCGCATCGTGTGCATCACGCTTCGAACGTTGAGTATCTCGACGCGAACTACGGTGGCGTGTTGATCATCTTTGATCGGATGTTCGGCACCTACATTCCGGAACGACGCGAAGTGCCGATACAGTACGGTTGGGTCCAGCCCATCACGTCACACAACCCGTTACGGGTGGCGTTTCAGCAGTGGATCAATGTGTTGAAAGACTTACGCGGTGCCCGCACGGCGCGGGAAGCGATTGGCTATTTGTTCGCCCCGCCAGGCTGGCAGCCTGATGGCAAGGGCAGCACGACGGAGAACCTACGCGCTGAGGCCTCGCGCGCAAAGCTCACCTGACTTCGACCAGTACTTCGTTGCGTCGCATGAACGGCAGCGTCCACGGCGGGTTGTAGCGCGCGAGCTGTGGCGTGTTGACGGCCGCGAGTCCCTTTGCGATGACCCAATCGGTGAGCGACTTTGTCTTGACTGCCACTTTGTCTTCGCCAGCGAATCCCGAAAAGCGGAGCGCAGCAACTTTTTTCGACGGAATTTCTCGCAGCTGAACGGTCGGATTGTTGGGCTTCGGAAGGTCTGCCAACGCGTATTGCGAAGGCATGACAAAGTGCACGCGCCACTTGTCGCCGTTGCGATCCATCGTGACCGGTGCGGTCATCTCGATCTTCTGCGATGCGGCCTGCTTTTCTAGAGTTACCGGCGCTGTCATCGCGATCTTTGTGGCGCCGGCGTCGGCTCGCTTGTTGTCGCCAAAAATGTATCCAGCGATCGCACGGAAACCTGCGCTTGAGGCTTCGTCCCGCGTGCCCGAAACAATTGTCTCGGCGATGACCATCGGCGCGTATTGCCGAACCTCAAAGTCGCCCTCGCTGAGGATGACGTCGTACTTGGGTTCTTCTGTGGCCATGGCGGTTACCGGGTAAAGGATGAAGGGAAGGGCGGCAAGAAAGTTTCGTAGGTGATTCACTGAGGAAGGTGGCCTTAAGTTTGATTAAGGCGTTACGCGCTGCTGGGACGTTGAAGATGCTGGCTTTTGACGTCGTGCGAAACGTTTCGGCGCATGAGTTCAAACCACATCGTGCAAGCCAATCCTAGCGCGAAAACCGCGAGGATGGCGGCGGGGTCGGGCGTGTCGAAGCGCATGAGACTCGCAATGGCTGGTACTTCAACGACGACCGCTAGTAGCGCCAACGTGGAAGCGAAGACGATCCACAATGTCTTGTTCGGACGACGCAGCGACGTGATGAACGAAGCATGCTTCGACCGGTTGGACAAAATGAGAGCAAGGTTGGCCACGACGAGCGTGGCGAAAGCGAAGGCACGCGCTTGCGGTTCTGTCATGTGCGTAATGCCCCACCAGTAAGCCGCGGCGACTGCCGCTAACGCGCCTAGGCCCTGGAGCATCGCGTAGGTGAGTGTCGGGCCAGAAAATAGCTTCGCCGTTGTACTGCGCGGAGGGCGGCGCATTACGTCGGCCTCGGCGGGTTCGTTTTCGAACGCTAGCGAACACGCCGGATCAACGACCAATTCCAAGAACGCGATGTGCAGCGGAAACAGCATGATCGGCCAGCCGAGGAGGATAGGCAGTATCGCCATCCCCGCAATCGGGATGTGCACGGCGAGCAGGTATGACATCGATTTCTGCAGGTTGTCGAAGATGCGGCGTCCGAGGCGAATCGCGCGCACGATCGACGCGAAGTTGTCGTCGAGCAAAACTAGCGATGCAGCCTCTCGCGCAACGTCGGTTCCGCGCCCGCCCATAGCGACACCCACGTGAGCGGCCTTGAGTGCCGGTGCGTCGTTCACTCCGTCACCGGTCATCGCGACGATCTCACCATCAGCCTTCAATGCCTGAACGATGCGCAGCTTTTGTTCCGGCGCGATGCGTGCGCAAACGCTCGTCGTTTTGAGGCGTTCTTGCAATTGTTCGTCGCTCAGCGCCGTGAGCTCGTCGCCCGACAGCACGTTGGCATCAACCACTTTCAAACCGGCTTGCTGTGCGATGCTATGCGCGGTCGCGGGGTAGTCGCCGGTGATCATGATGACGCGAATGCCAGCGTCGTGGCATTGTTTGATCGCGGATGGAATCTCTGGCCGAATAGGATCGGAAAGACCGATGAGTCCAAGAAACTGAAAATCAAAGTCGTGTTCGCCTTCTGGCCACGTGTCGCCGGCGTGGCGAGCCTCGGCAACGCCCAGTACGCGAAGACCGTCGTGTGCCATCGCGTCGACTTGTGCTGCGATCGCCTTCTGAGTCGGTTCGTCCAAGTGGCAGAGGTCGATAACCGCTTCGGGAGCACCCTTAGCGGCGACGACGTGGGTGTTACTGTCCGTCGCAGTCCACGCCTGCGCCATTGCCCGGAGCTTTGGCGTCAGAGCGTAAGCGTGCGCGATGGTCCAGTTTTTATGAATATGCTCTGTGTCAGCTAGAAAGTGCTCGCCCAAGCGATGAAACGCTTTTTCCATCGGGTCAAACGGATCGGACGCACTTGCGAGAATCGTGAATTCCACCAAGCGATGCACAGATTCCGGCAGCGCTGTTGTTTTCCCGTAGTCAATGTCAAATCGTTCGTTGCGCGTTTGTAGCCGCGCGACGGTCATTTTGTTTTCAGTCAACGTCCCGGTTTTGTCAGCGCACAAAACCGAGGTTGCGCCGAGGGTTTCAATGGCGTTGATGCGCCGTGTCAAGACCTTAACTTTTGACAACCGCCACGCCCCCAAGGCAGGAAACACGTTCATCACGACGGGATACTCTTCCGGTAGCAGCGCCATCGCCAACGCAATGCCCGCGAGCAACGCTTGCAGCCAGTCGCCGCGTAGCAGCCCGTATGTCGTCACCAATGCCAGGCTCAGCCCAAGCGCGAGTAGCGCAAGCGTGCGAACGAGTTGCGCAGTCTGCTTTTGCAACGGCGAACGCTCAGTTTCGAGCGCGCCGATCGATTGGCCGATCTTGCCGATAGCGCTCCTTGCGCCGGTTGCTGTCACGCGCGCAGCGGCTTGACCCTGAACAATGAGCGTGCCGGAATAGACAAACGGCGCGTCGTCGCCGCCAGGCGGACCTTGTGCCGGTAAGGTGTCAGTCGCTACGGCCTTGCGGACGGGTACAGGTTCGCCAGTCAACAGCGATTCGTCGACGTGCAAGTTGTCGCCGCACATGACGACGGCGTCGGCGGGGACGCGATCTCCCTCGGACAGCACTAGCCAATCGCCGACCACCACATCGCGCCCAGCGATCTTCTGAGACTTTCCATCACGAATGACACGTGCTTGCGGGCTCGTCATGTCGCGCAACGCCTCAATCGCTCGCTCGGTTTTGCCTTCTTGGTACAGCGTCAGCCCCAGAGTCGCCAATACCGCGCCGAACAGCGTCAGACCTTCGGTGAGGTCGCCGAAAACGACGTAAAGCGTTCCTGCCGCGA
>JAKPSO010000010.1 GCA_029571495.1 Pseudomonadota bacterium | reverse complement strand
CCGAAATCAAACGCGATCGCGCTCACCGCCGTCGCGAAGATCAGCAGAGCGAGGTGGTCGATGGCGTGAGCGAGGTAGAGTAGGAGGCGAGTTTGCATGCGTGAAGCTTAACCGCGCCGTGCTAGCGGTGCGTGCCGGCGAATCAGTTCCGCGCGGTTACCTGTGGCGAACGGAATTAAGTGGGTTGTGACGCGTCTTCAAGCGACGCAAGGCGATACTGAAGCGGCCACATCAACGGATCCTGCGCAAGTGCCAGTTTGAAGCGCGCGGCGGCGCCGACGCGATTGCCTTGACGCTCGAGCAAATCGCCCATGGCCGCCTGAGCGGCGCTGAGCTGCGGTTGCCAAAGTGCCAACTCGCTAACCGATTTGTCGTAGGCTGCGGCGCCTTGAACGCGCATACCGAGTCGAGCGATGTAGGCTTGTCCCGTTGGCTCGTTGAGCGAAATTCCGGAATTCACGAGCGCGAGCTGCGCGGGTTGCACCGCGTCTTGCAGCAGGTGGAGTTCGGCGATTTCGCGCGCAAACACCGACGCCTCGGGCCAATCGTTGAGCGCGTTGAGGGCGGCCGTCGGACCCGAAGTCATCAAGTGCGCGAACGCCGTCGCGCGGCTATTGCCGACGCTGCGCGTGGCCGTGGTCGAGAGTTCGATGACTCGTGCGTGTTCACCTTCGCGGTGTGCAAGGTCGAGCAGCGCGTCGTTGTCTTCTGGTTGCAAATTGCTAAGCGTGGAGAGTTTTGACGCGGCGGTGCGCGCCGTTGGTAGATCGTTCTCTGACAACGCCAACCGCAATTGCGCGGAACGCGTCGCGCGCGCGCCCGAAGCGAGTTGCGCCATTTGTCGCATCGCGCTGCGCGCTAGCGTCGTGTCATTTTGGCTCAGCGCATTGCGCACTACGTCCGCGTGTCCCTCGAGAAGCGCTAATCCTTGCGCCGACAAGTCAGCTTCGGTTTTCGCTTCTACTTCGCGTGTTTCCATCGCTGTTTCTGCAACCGAATGCAAGCGCGGCCACACCGCCATCAAGACGCAGGTGACGAATGGCATGAACAAGGCGAGGTAGGTGCTCGGCCCTTGCGCGTGCACCGCCAACCTAGGGATCGCGAGCACCGCCAATGCCGCAGCCAAGGCCCAGACGCCTGCCGCCACTGCACCAGTCGACCAGCGCGGCGCTTGTGCGACAGCAGGCCAAAATCGATTCAGGGCGACGGCACCGAGTACGATCCCAGGCATGCCGCTGGCCGTGGTCGCTACGCTCGCGAGCGTGCCCGTCGGGTCCGCAAGCGGCGTCAACAGTGTGGGTGCGGACAATAGGTTTTGCGCTACTGCGGCGACGTACAAAATCGGTGCGAGCGCAAGCATCGCCGCGCGCGTAGCCCACACGGGTGAAACGTAGCGCGCGATCAACAACATGCTCGCTGCCACCAACAAAACGCAAGCCACCATCGGAGATAGCCACGCGCATATTGCCGCGAGCAACAGCGGCGCACCTATCGTCACGGCGAACGTCGACGTTGACTTTTCGCGCTGCATACCTAGTCCAAACGGCAGCGCGAACGGCGGATCAATCAGCCACAGCGCGAGTGCCGCGCTGAGACCGGCCGCGAGGGCGCCCGTCCAACCCGGAAAGCGCGCGTAGACAACGGTCGCCGCGACACAGAGAACGAGCAGCCCCCAGCCACACGCGCGCAGCGCGGCGGCGCGGCGTGCGGGATCGCGCTTCATCGCCAAAGACGTGACCAATGCGGTCGCGGCGATGCTGACCACAGCGATCAATGCGAGCCACAGCGCCAGCGGCAGGATGCGGTTTGCCGCGTCCGGCGGGGTGATCACGTTGTTTGATTTCGAGAACCACGCGTTGGCGATGAGTCGCATGGCGCCCGACGGGTTGGCGGGGATGAATTCAAGTTTGCGCAGCGTCGTGGTGCCGCTGTCGGCAGCGTTCGCCGTGGCGGCAGGCGTTGGTGTCGGGCGCTCTAAGCCGAGCCCCATCTGTGTGATGTTGCCTGCCCAACGGGGGTGACCGCGAAGTACCACGATCGTTTCGTGCGGTGCGGCGCGAGGGGCAGCAGTGACGTTGGTGTTCGCAGGGCCGCGGCGACGCTCTTGCAGCGTGACCCAGCCGATACCTACACGCTGCGGAACCGTTGTTTCATCGGTATGGATCGCCACGGCCAGCGCGTCTTCGGCATTCACCGACAAATTCTTCGATTGCACCGCTGCGGCACCACGCGAATTGTCCAAGCGAATTACCGCGCCGTCAGCGGTATTGACCGCCTCCGCATTGAACACGGGCGCCAACGGCACTTCGCCCGCTGTGACCTTCACGTTGAGCGCGCCCAACAGCGCGATTTGCACAACGAGTGCTAACAGCACGGTCGCGGCAATGACGCCCGCAGCGATGAGAGAAGTGACGCGAAGCTTCATACGCGGGCGTGCGCCACGAACAGCGCGCGGTCACGGATAATGGCGGAACGCGGGCACCGGCGCGTGCGAGAAGAGCCTGAAATTTTCAACATCCTTCAATTTTGTCATTACCCATGTCAAACGCCCCTTTCAACGACGACGGCTATCCCGAGCAACCCGCACGGCGCCGCGCGCTGACCGCAGCCGGCGCGCTCGCAGCGGCGCCGTTGCTCGCTGGAACGAGCGGAACCAACGCACTTTCGTTCGGGAGCGCAGGCGTCTTGGCGTTTTCGCCTGCGGCGTTCGACGCCCATGGTGATCGGGCGTTGATCTGGGTTTCGGCCACCGAAGCCGTGCGTGTACACGTGCGCTGGGGCACCGCTGCGGAATCGTTGAATAAGCGCAGCGCGGAGCTGTCGCTTGATAAACATAGCGACTTCACGGGGCATGTCGCGCTCTCTGGTGTGCCCGCAGGTGCGACGATTTACTATGCGGTGTATGTGGATGACAAGGCGGTGAGCGAGGTAAGCCGCTTCACATCACCGCGAAGCGCGGAGCAGTCTTTCACGATCGCTTTCTCCGGCGACACCGAAGAAAAGTACAAGCCGTTTCGGATCTTTGACACGATGGTCGCCGCGAAGCCAGATTACTTTGTTCACCTCGGCGACACCGTGTACGCCGACGTTCCAAAGCGCGACTTCTCGCCCACCGTGCCGCACTATCGCCGCAAGCACGCTGCGATTCGCGCGGACAGGCCGCTGCAGCGGTTTCTGGCGCAGTGCACGACGTATACGATCTGGGACGATCACGAAATCCAAAACGACGCACACGGCGGATTGCCGTTTCTCGCGGAGGCCGAGCAGGTGTTTCGCGAATACTGGCCGTGTGACACCGAGCAGGCGGTTGGACTTTATCGCGCGTTTTCGTTGTCGGCAGCCGTCGATCTCATCATCTTGGACACGCGACGCTTCCGAAGCGTGCAAGCCATGCCCGATGGTCCCGAAAAGACAATCCTCGGAACCGCGCAGAAGCAGTGGTTCTTACAAACCCTCAAGCGCTCGAAAGCGTTGTTCAAAATCGTTGCTACGTCGGTGCCATTTCACGGCGGCAGCCAAGATGCGTGGGGGAACTACAAAACCGAACGCGACGAAGTGGTCAATTTCATCAGACACGAAGGCATCGACAACGTCGTCATGATTTCCGCTGACTACCACTTCGCGCGCGATTGGAGCAACAAGCGAAGCGGCATTCACGAATATGTTGCGGGCCCATTGGCGACCTTCCGAACCTTCGACAAACAACCGGACGCGCGGGAACGTCACAGCAAAGGGCCGCATTTTGTGTTCGGCGATGATTTCAACTTCGGCATGCTGCACTACGATGCGCGCAGCAAATCACTCCGTGTGAGCTACCAAGACTCCGCGGGTAAAGTGCTGTTCGAGGGTAAGGTCGCTTAAGCGTTCGCGGCCGACGCTCACGGCTTCTTTCGCCGGTCGATGCCCAATTCTTTTGGGTTGTATTGTGCTGTGGCGCTGGCGTTTGCACGCGGCCCTTTGACGTTCTTTGACGCGTCGAATTCGGACAGCTCCCACTTGCCGCGCCGTTGTGCGCGGCGTTGCTGTGTCTCGCACGCGCCACCGCTACAGGTGTAGGTATTCGGTGCCTTCGCTACACCGGCCGGTCCTTTTTGGACGGCGGCATGTGGGGCGGCAGCGCTACGCTTGGGATGCGCTGCGCCCGTGCTGTACGGCTCAGCGGCCATCGCGGGCATTGCTAAAAGAGCGAGCGACGATAGGGCTGCGGCTGTCGCTTTGGTCGCGGACATAAATGCGCGACCACGATGGCTTCTTGATTCGTGCTTGGACATGATTTCTCTTTCTTGCGCGATCAACTGCGTTTGGTGGTCCCGACTTTATTCCCCGAGGTATCTCGGTGCGTGGTGGTGATGCCGCTCGTCGTGGATTTGCCGACTGATTTGCCAGACGCGGCATAGGTTTTTGGCGTGTTGCCGGAAGGCACGGACTTGCCGAGGGTCTTCC
>JAKPSO010000910.1 GCA_029571495.1 Pseudomonadota bacterium | reverse complement strand
GGGAGCGGTCATCGCGGGCTGTTTGGTGGCGAGCGTGAAGTGCGCGAAGTGAATCGCCAGAAAACTGCCGATGTAATCGATCGAAAACAGCACGCCTTCGATAAATTTTCCGAGGTGCAGTGCGCTTATGAAAAATTTCAGATACACGGTGATGACCGTGAGCGCGCCGCCGCCTGCTGCCATCTTCAGCATCCCGAAATAATCGGCGCGAGTACGCGCGATGTAGTGCTCGCCGGTTTCCGCGCTGCGCTCAACGACCTTGCGGCCAAGCAGCGCATACGATTCACCGAGCAGCGCGCGCACGCTGTTTCGCCGCAAATTGGCGGTGATGAGTTGTGATGTAAACGCCGCATACGCGGCGAACGACGCCGACTTGGACCACACCGCCAACAACTGATCCACACGCTCAATGCGTAAACGCGTGCGTTCCACCTGAAACACCACGTCGACCGACACGCCGAAGCGCTCCAGATGTTCGTACACACTGTCGATTGCGATCCGTGCGAGCGACAACGCCGCCCGCAACTGCGCCATGAGGTCGGCTTGCGCACGGGTGTTTGGCGGCGTTTGCACTAAGTCGAAGGAGAGTTTGGCCAATTGCATCAGCGCAGATGCGTGCTCCTTGTTGCCGTCCAGACGCAAACGAATCGGCGCTTCCAATGCAGCGGCGGCAATTTGATTGCAGAGCAAAACGATGCTGTCGTCCAACGCGCTTTTGAGTCCGTTCATTGCGCCGCTGCAAGCGTCCTCTTTCGCGACGAAACCGCACAACCGTTCGATCAACGATTCGTCGAGCGCGGCGACCCATTCCGCATCACGCTCCTGAACGAATAGCAACGCAAACACCACGGCCAGCTCGGGTTGATTTGGCGCAACGGGCAGTAATTTTGTTTGCAATCGCGAGATCAACTCGCCCGTGAGCGCGGGGCTTGCCGACATACCGGTATCGGCGAACAACGAGCGCGCGTCATTATCGAGCAAGATGCTGCGCAGCACTGAGCACACGCGTTGGCCTTGCTCGGCGTTCCTATCCAACACTTGAAACAGCAGTCGCAACCGCGCGTGTTCTGAGTATGTAGTCGGCGCGCTCGCGCCTGTTTCAGTGTCGGCGCTCGAGTTTGCAGTGGTGGGCGATGGACGACGTAGCCAATAGCCCACCTCCATGAGCCACTCGTTGCGCGCGCCAAGCGGTGCGCTCGGATCGGCTTGTGCCAATAAGGAGTCGAGCTGGTGGCTCGCATCGCGCGCGGCGCGCCAGCGAGTAACAATGTTTTGCGGCATGGTTGGCGCACCTCACGCGATGTGCGCTCAGCAGAAGCTCTGGAGGTGCAGCGCCTTCCTTTGGGAAGTGGACTGATCCGTTAGATGCAGGTCGACGCACGAAAGTTCTGTGCGGCTTGCGTTCCCTCGGCGATGGCTAGTTGCTGTGTAGCCGCTCCAAGTGATCTGTGGCTCGAACGACGTACCACTTGCGCCCGTCAAATTCTTCGCAGTGAATTTCGTACCGTCCAGTGGGCGCAAGGCCGCGTAGCCATGCGGGCGGTGTTTTGACTTGTTTTCCACGGACCAATTCGTGCGGAAATGGCGATCCACCGGCGTTTCTCGTGTGGACGTACAGTGCATCGTTGCTTGAACGATCTGCGCTTAGGTTGAGAAAGACCTGATGAGGTTGTCCCCATTGCTTCAGTTGAGTTGACGCTCGCTTGAGCATTTTGAAACCCGCCACAAGGTGCCGTCTGCGATGTAGCGCATCAATTTCGGAAAATCCTTCCCAATCGAAGTGCGTGTGCCATAGGTCGTATTGCGTTTGATCTTTTAGATTCAGTACGAATTGATTGGCTCGTCGAAATAACTTTCGGTAGTAAGCCTTGTCCGGACAGGTCGGCCATACGTGCGGGAGTCGTGACCTTTGCTTCGGCACGTAGCCGCCCCATTTCAAGCGTTCGAGAAATTTGGGTTCGCGTCGAACAGGAAGTTGT
>JAKPSO010000886.1 GCA_029571495.1 Pseudomonadota bacterium | reverse complement strand
CACCAACACAGGCGGCGCGGGTACCTACGGACTGACGGATACACCGTTGTTCGGTACTGGTATCACGGCAACTGGCATCACGTGCGCAAACACGACGACGCCAGCAGCGGGTGGTACGCCAAACTGCACATTGCCGACTGGCAGCAATACGCTTGCGGCCTCCGGTACTGCGATTGCGAATGGCGCAAGTCACACCTACACCGTGACAATTCCATTCACGGTCACCAACGCCGTGACGAACACGGTGGGTTCAGGACAGTGCGCTGTGGTGAGTACGACAACCAGTGTGGGCGGTTTGAACAACGCGGCAACGGTAACGCCTAACGCGGGCGGTACGGTCACCGTGAACACCTGTCGGGATGTCTCGTCGAACCCACCAGTGATTACCGTCACGAAGACCATCGTCAGCGCTAACAACGCCAATCCGATCCAGTACCTGATCACTGTGACGAACACCGGTGGGCTTGGTGCGTACGGCTTGACAGACGTTCCGTCATTCGGGACTGGAATCATCATCAACGCGGTAAGTTGTTTCAACACGACTTCCCCAGCTGCAGGTGGCACGCCGTTCTGTTCGGGCAATTCGCCGCACACACTGGCAGCCACTGGAACACCAATTGCGGGCGGCGCAACGCACACCTACTTGGTCGACATCCGTTACACCATGACCGACGCGGTGACGAATAAGGTTGGCTCAGCGCTCTGCGCGTCCGGAAACCCACCGAGCGCAGGTGGTTTGAACAACGTGGTTACGGTGACACCAAGCACAGCCAATGCAATCAACGCATTTGCTTGTGTGGGAGTGACGCCGCCGATCGATGTTCCGACGACCAATCGCTTCGTCCTGATGCTTCTCGCGCTCGCGCTAGTTGTGTTCGGATGGCAGTCGAAGCGGCGTTTCAGTTGATCTGACGCGTGACTAAATTAGGCCGGGTTCGCCCGGCCTTTTTTTTGCGCGTCGTCCGGCCCCTAAAATAGAAAAAAATCAGGAGTTACACGTGCAGGAACTTATCAGCGAGCTCAAGTCCGCCATCGGGTCGGCAAAGACTAAAGTTGACGAACTTCGGGGGTTACTTTGAATACGAGAAAAAGTCGCATCGACAACTAGAACTCAACGCGGAACTCGAAAATCCCAAAGTCTGGGACGACGCGGATCGCGCCCGCGAGCTCGGTAAAGAAAAGCGCCTCATCGACGGCGTGATTAGCAACATCGACACGCTGACAGCCGATACGCAAGGCGCGTCAGAATTACTCGAACTCGCCGAGATGGAGGGCGACGAGGCGACGCTACAAAGCCTCAAAGGCGACGTCGCGAAAATCACCGCCATCCTCGCCGAGCTTGAATTCAAGCGAATGTTCTCCGGCGAGCAGGACGAATCAAACTGCTTTCTCGATATCAACGCCGGCTCCGGCGGAACCGAGGCGCAAGACTGGGCGCAGATGCTCTTTCGCATGTATTGCCGCTACGGGGAGCGCAAGGGGTTTAAGGTCGAAGTGCTCGAAGAGTCCGACGGCGATGTCGCGGGTCTCAAGAGCGCGTCGATCAAGCTCACAGGTGACTTTGCGTACGGTTACTTGCGAACTGAGACCGGTATTCACCGTCTTGTTCGC
>JAKPSO010000884.1 GCA_029571495.1 Pseudomonadota bacterium | reverse complement strand
GAGCATGGATCGATCTACCAAGCCCTCACCGCCGCGAACCAGAAGTGGCGCGTGTACAGTGACTTTCACAATCGTTATCGGCCGGCGTCGGAGTTCGCGCACGGCGGTTGGATTCCGCAGGTTGCGTCGCTCAACGGAGTGAGCATATTCGACGTGCACCCACTCGATTCGTCACGCGAGTCAACGACGCGGGCAGACAATTTTGTCAACGATTTGAAGCAAGACTATCCGTACGCATACACATTCATTGAGCCGAATTTTGGGACGAGTTTCTTTGATAAACAACCGCCGTTCAAAGGCCCGCGCTATAAAAACGGCTCGTCGCAACATCCGGAGGACGACGCCTACGGTGGCGAGTGTTTGATCAAAGCCGTGTATGAGGCAATCCGCAATTCACCGTTGTGGGAATCGAGTCTCTTGGTGATTGTGTACGACGAACATGGGGGTTTTTACGATCATGTTCCGCCGACCGCGGCGACACCACCGGGGGATAGCAACGTCAACAATCTCACGGCGTTGAACGGGTACGACTTCAGCGGCTATGGCGTGCGCGTTCCCGCGGTAGTTATTTCGCCATGGATCGGCAAACATACTGTTGATCACACGAAATACGATCACACGTCGATTTTGGCGACTGTGCAACGGATGCTCGGGATAGGACATCTAACGCAGCGCGACCTCGCCGCGAATGACTTGCGACCGTTGTTCACGGGGACAGCGCTGCGTGCGGACAACGATTGCCCGCGCACGTTGGTGACTCCAGTACCGCCAATTGTCTCGAACGACGCTGGGGCACCAGTGGACATCGACCAACCGCTGCCAACGACCGGGAACTGGATCGGTTTCCTAAGAATTTTGTTGAAGACCGAACTTGAAATGCATCAAGGGGATGATGCGGCTTGCGCTGAGATTCTCAAACGCTTTCAAACCATCACGACGACGGGCGCCGCGAAAAATTACATCCAAATGATGGGGGAAAAGATCGCGGCGGCCAGGGCCATCACTAGCTGATCGCGACGTTGTCTGACGAAAGGCGATGGACCGTCAGCCTGTCATTGAAGTCCCCCGGTACGCAGAGCTTCAGGCGGTAAACATCAGGATTGCGTTCAGCCTGTAATCCCTATGTTTGCGAGGCTTCGTCCCAGGTTTCCTGACACACTTCCGCCCACTCTTGAACATCTACGTCTTTGTCGTTACGTAATCGTGCGATCACGTCTCGGAGCGGCGGTGTCGGCACCAAGTGCGCGATTGCGGCGGCTACGCTTGTGCGCATAGCTGCGCTTTCATGCGTTGCCAACCGGATAAGCGCGCTGGAGGCTTCATTCGCGCTCAAATGCCCCAGTGCTGCAACGCACTGACACTGAATATCAAAGGACTCGTTGGAATCTAGCCCGGCGAGCAAAATGGGAACCGACTCAGACTTGAACGGACGAGTACGACCGATCTGGCCGAGCATGAAATATCCGATGCAGTGTAAGCGGGGCTCCGCGTTTCGGATCAACTCGAGTGCCGCATCGAAGGCGACTTTAGTGCCGTGAATTTGGAGTGCACGCGCTGCGGCGCTGTACACAACAGGGTTTTCGTCGTACAAGAATTGCACAAGCGCGGAATCCTCATAGAGTTCCATCGCTTGGAATACGAGCATCGAAAGATTGTCGTTTACACCGTCATCA
>JAKPSO010000876.1 GCA_029571495.1 Pseudomonadota bacterium | reverse complement strand
CGTGTTCGCTGTGGGGGTCGCCGTCGGTTCGCTCTTATGCGAGCGCTTGTCCGGCAAGAAGGTTGAGATTGGCCTCGTGCCGTTTGGCTCCATCGGCATGAGTGTGTTCGCCATTGATTTGTATTTCGCAACGAAGGGTTTGCATCCTGTGGGGCAAGCCGGCGCGTTGGAATTCATCAGCAAACACGAGCACTGGCGCGTCGTGTTTGACCTCTTCATGTTGTCCGTCAGCGGCGGGCTTTACAGCGTGCCGTTGTACGCGTTGATCCAAGAGCGCTCGGAAGCGTCGCATCGTTCGCGCGTCATCGCGGCGAACAATATTTTGAATGCGATTTTTATGGTCGCCTCCGCTGTGCTCGCTATCGTGCTCATCAAATTTGCGGGCTTCAATGTGCCGTTGTTGATTCTGACGATTGGCGTCCTCAACGCGCTCGTAGCGGCATACATCTACACGCTCACACCAGAATTTTTGTTGCGATTTATCTGCTGGATTTTGATTTCATTTGCGTACCGCCTACGCGTGAAAGGACTCGAAAATATTCCCGACAAAGGACCAGTCATCATCGTTGCAAATCATGTTAGCTACGTGGATGCGCTCGTGATCACTGCGGCAATCCGCTGCCCGATCCAATTCGTCATGGATCACAACATCTTCAAAACGCCGGGTATGGGTTGGGTGTTTCGCCAGATGAAGGCGATTCCGATCGCCGGCGCCAAGGAAGATCCCGCGATGATGGAAAAGGCCTTCGAACGTGTGCGCCACGCGCTGAGTGAGGGCGAAGTCATCGGCATCTTTCCCGAAGGCAAACTCACGCGCGACGGCGAAATGAATCCGTTCCGCCCAGGCATTGAAAAAATCGTCGAGCAGACCGGCGCACCGGTTGTTCCGCTCGCGCTACGTGGCTTGTGGGGGAGTTTCTTCAGCCGCACAGCAAACGGTCAGGCTTTCAAACGTTTCCGAGGATTCTTCAATCGCATCGAACTCGTGAGCGGCGAGCTCGTCCCCGCCGCGAACGTAAAGGCGGCGGGGTTGGAGGCGACAGTGCTGGCTATGCGGGGGGAGATGAAGTGACACCGGTTCGCCACCTGATTTGGATAGCGGTGGACGTGAGCGTGTTCCTGCTACTTCTGGCTCTTTTAGCGGTCTACGATATACGCGACAAACACCGTCTAATGAGTGGGATGTTTGCTATCTGGGCCTTTCAGTGGCGAGCGATCGTTTTTATAATGCCCATTTGGCTATTGTCGCTGTTCTTCACCCGCCAGTACCTGTCCGGCGGCGATTCAGATCAATATGGACTAGCGGTCCTTTGGAGCCTGCCTGCTGCAACGATTTTGATGATTGCGTTAGGCATTCTTTTGCCATTGATGTTTCCATCCGACGGCATGTAGCTTTGCCCGTCTGTCGACTACCGTTCGCGCTGAGCCCGTCGAAGCGCCGGTTGCTTGATTGACCGTTACGATTGAGCGATGAACTTCACTACCTACATCCTGCGCTGCGCGGACGACTCGTACTACGTTGGGCACACGGACAATTTTGATTCGCGCATGAACCAGCATTACGTCGCGGTTGAGGGGTATGTCGCGGAACGAAAACCGTTTGATGTCGTGTGGAAAGGCGAATTTGAGACGCGCGCAGAAGCACTCGCTTTTGAGATCAAATTGAAAGGTTGGTCGCGTGCAAAGAAGGAGGCGTTAATTGCAGGCGATTGGGAGCGAGTTTCTCGCCTCTCCAAGACAAGCAGGAATAGACGCGACGGGCGCTTCGACGGGCTCAGCGCGAACGGGGATGAGTAATGCGTGCGTTGGCACCGTGAAGGCTCTGCGCATGCATCCCGAACAGCAAATAAGCTAGCCCGCATCGCTGCCGCATAAAATGCACGGATGTCTGGAAACACCTTAGGCCATCTCTTCTCCGTCACCACATTTGGTGAGTCGCACGGCCCGGCAATTGGATGCGTTATTGACGGCTGCCCGCCGGGGTTGCCGTTATCGGCGGAGGACATTCAGCCCGACCTTGATCGGCGCAAACCTGGTACGTCGCGACACGTGACGCAGCGCAAGGAAGACGATTCGGTTGAAATTCTCTCGGGCGTGTTTGAAGGTGTCACGACAGGCACGCCCATTGGCTTGCTGATTCGCAACACCGATCAGCGCAGCAAAGACTACGGCAACATCGCGCAGACGTTTCGTCCTGGGCACGCGGATTACACGTATTGGATGAAATTCGGCCAACGCGACTATCGCGGTGGTGGGCGCTCGTCCGCG
>JAKPSO010000845.1 GCA_029571495.1 Pseudomonadota bacterium | reverse complement strand
TTCGTGCAAGTCAAAGAAACGCTGGCCAAGCTCGGCTTCAAGTCAGACGCTGGCGAAGTCACGATGAAAGCGCAGAATGAAGTCGTCTTCACGGGAGACGATGCGGTGCGCATGCAGAAGCTGCTCGACGTGTTCGACGCGGTGGACGACGTGCAAGACGTGTACACCTCGGCAGTGATCGACGAGTAGTGCTACCTGTAGGAGCGGCTTGCCGCGACCGGCCATAGACGCTGGACGGGTCGCGGCAAGCCGCTCCTACAATCCGTTTCTTTGCTGCGGTTACGTTTTTTTTGTAATTGATGTCGGGAGAAATAATGGGCTGGTTTTCTAAAGGCGACGATGGCTTTTTCTTGTCGACGACTACGCCGCCCGGCATTGAGACGAGCCAGTATCTTGGCGTCGTGAACGGCGAGGCAATCATCGGAGCGAACATTTTTCGCGACATGTTTTCTTCGGTACGAGACATCGTGGGCGGACGCGCTGGTGGCTACGAGCGCGCGCTTTCGGGCGCACGTGACGCGGCGCTTGCAGACCTGATCGCAGCGGCGAAGGAGCGTGGTGCCAACGGCGTCATTGGCCTCGATTTCGACTACGAAGTGCTCGGCGAGACCAACGGCATGATGATGGTCGCCGTGAGCGGCACTGCGGTGAAGATGTAGTCGGTGAGTAGCGAACCGTGAGCGGTGAATCGTGAGCGCTTCCCGCTTCATCCTCGGTATTGATCCTGGCTTGCGCAGCACGGGGTTTGGCGTCATCGAACAGCGCGGTAGCAAGCTCGCGTACGTCGCGAGTGGATGCATTAAGACCGACGACAAGGGCACGCTGCCCGAGCGCTTGAAAACGATCGCTGAAGATCTGCAAAGTATCATCAATCATCACAAGCCTGACGACGTCGTCGTAGAAAAAGTCTTCGTCAACGTCAACCCGCAATCGACGCTTCTCCTCGGGCAGGCGCGCGGCGCGGCAATCACTGCTGCCGTGCTCGCGGGCGCGACGGTCTACGAGTACACCGCCCTGCAAGTGAAGCAAGCTGTCGTTGGTCACGGCAAGGCCGCGAAAGAGCAAGTCCAAGAAATGGTCAAGCGATTGCTTGACCTCGAGACCACGCCGCAGGCCGACGCCGCAGACGCGCTCGCCACCGCCATCACCCACGCACACTCGCGCCAAGGCTTCGGTGCGCTCGGTGCGGAACTTCTCGCCAATCGCAAGGTTCGCCAACGCGGCGGGCGGATGGTTTGATTTCCACTCGGCGTGCGTGGTATAACTTTTCAGTGCTAAGCGCCGTCAATAGGTGGTTAGAGTCAAATTATTCGACTTGTCGACATTGCCGATTTATTGGCTGAAACGACCGTGCAACGGTCGCCAGCGCGACAAAGTTATTAGGCGCACGACGCAAGCGCGAACTCCATGCCACCGCTACCGCAAAGCAAGCGAAACCGCGATCTCGGTTAATGTCTCGTTCTCGTACACCTAGCAGCAGCGAAACACAGCACCATGATCGGACGTCTCAGCGGCACCCTTGCGGCAAAACAGCCACCGCAAATCATTCTTGACGTCAACGGCGTCGGTTACGAAGTTGACGTTCCCATGAGCACGTTCTACGCGCTGCCAGCGACGGGCGAGCGTGTGATACTCATGACGCACTACGTCGTGCGCGAGGACGCGCACTTGCTCTACGGCTTCGCCACGCACGACGAACGCGCGGCGTTTCGCCAACTCATCAAAGTCACGGGCATCGGCCCGAAGGTTGCGCTTGCGGTGCTTTCCGGCCTCTCGGTCGCGGAGCTTAATCAAGCGATCATGCTGCAAGACGTGAAGCGCCTCACGCGCGTGCCCGGCATTGGCAACAAAACGGCCGAGCGTCTGCTGTTAGAACTCAAAGGCAAGGCCGTCGCGGCGAGCGCTGCGCCTGGAGCTGCCCCGGCCGTTCCAAGCCCAGCCCACGACGTCGTCAACGCGTTGCTCGCGTTGGGCTACAGCGAAAAAGAAGCCGCCGCCGCATGCCGTGACCTGCCAGCAGACTTACCGTTGAACGACGCGATTCGGCAGGCGCTCAAACTCCTCTCGAAGGCGAAGTAGTCGCCCGCATTGCGCTAACCGCGAAGCAATTTCGCGAGCGAGCGGTCGTGTAGTTTCGAGAAAAGCAGGATCGCGACCAACGCGCCGACGCCTGCCATGGCCATGTCTTTTTGCGTGTCCCAAACGTCGCCCTGCGTCGCGAGAAACGCGTCCGCGCCTTCACCGAGGCCGACGGCGGCTTGCCATTCGATCAGCTCGTACGTCGCGCTGATCCCGAGGCAGCAGAAAAGCATGATGGTCGAGAGCCACTTTCCGGGCTTCATCGGGGACGTGCGCAGTAGAAGTTCGCGGATCACGAGCGCGGGCGCGAAGCCTTGCATGAAATGGCCCACACGGTCGTAGTGATTGCGAGCGAGGTGAAACTCATCGCGAATCCAGTTGAAGAGCGGCATTTCTGCGTAGGTGTATTTGCCGCCGACCATGAGCACGATTGCGTGCAAGGTGATGACGACGGTGAGCAACGTTGTGAGCGGAAAGCGCTTCCAACACGCGAGCACGATGGGCAGCGCAACGAACACCGGCGCTACCTCCATGAACCACGTCACACGGTCTTTCGGCGCGAAGCCAGACCAGAGGAGAACGATGAGCGTGACCGCGAGGCAAGCGAGCGCGGTGCGGGTGTTGTTTGATTCAGTTTGCATCAGCGCAGTGTAGTGTCATCGGGCCGCCGTGCGAACCCCGCGATAATGGCGGGATGAATCGTAATTTCTCTCTCCTACCGCGCGACGCCATCGTCAACTTGCGTGCATCGAAAATTCGCGAAGTCGCCAACGCGGGCATGGGCCGCAGCGACACGCTCGCCTTCTGGTTTGGTGAACCCGACGAAGTCACACCCGACTTCATCCGCGCCGCAGCGACTGAAAGCCTCGCGCGCGGCGAAACGTTTTATTCGCACAATTTGGGCTTGCCCGAGTTGCGGCAGACGGTCGCGAGCTACTTGACCGCGCTGCATCCGAATCCCGCGGCGTCGATCACAGCGGGCAACATAGCGATCACCAGTGCTGGCGTCAACGCGCTCTCGCTCGCCGCGCAATGCATCGTGAACCCCGGTGATCGCGTCGTTTGCGTCACGCCGTTGTGGCCGAATCTGGTTGAGATTCCAAAAATTTTGTCGGCGAATGTGGAGTGCGTTTCGCTAGATTTCACCGCGACCGGGTGGCAGCTCAACCTCGACCAATTGCTCGCCGCGTTGACGCCTGAGACGACCATGCTGATGGTCAATTCTCCGAACAATCCGACCGGCTGGACGCTCACGCGCGACGAACAGAAGGCGATCCTCGCGCGCTGCCGCGAGCACGGGATTTGGATATTGGCCGACGACGCATATGAGCGCCTCGTGTTCGA
>JAKPSO010000826.1 GCA_029571495.1 Pseudomonadota bacterium | reverse complement strand
CGAAACGTCGGCAATCGCGACTATGAGGCGATAACCCTTGCCAGACTTTTCGGCGTACACGGCGTCATCAAAATCCTTCGCGGTTTCGCCGTCGATCGTCACTAGTGCCATGTCGCGCAAGTCAACGCGGCCCTTGCGGTCGGCGTCGGTGACGGCGTCGCCATACGCCGCAGCTTCTTTCATCGTGGCGTCGGAAAACACGTAAGGCAAATTGTGTTTACGAATCGCGATTTCGAGTTCGATATTCGACGAGTTTTCGTCGCCCACGACTTCGACGATGATGCCCGTGGCTTCATCGTATGGCGTCGGCTGCGAAGTGATTTCCGCGACGACGATTTGATTGAGTGTTGCAGCGCCGAGTTTGTCTCGCGGGATCAGGATGTCTTGGTTGATGCGGCGTTCAGAGGCGACAACAAACCATTGCCCATCTTTGCTACGGAGTTTTCCAACGACGCGATGATTCGCGCGCTGCACTACTGAGACGACTTCGCCGTTGGCCTTGCCGTCGCGGTTGAAGCCGGTCGCGCGCACGGCCACACGATCGCCGTGCAGCACGGCGCGCATCGTGTCTTCGGACAAGTACAAGTCGTCGCCGCCTTGATCAAGCTTGGCGAAGCCGAAGCCGTCGGCATGGCCCACGATTGTCGCGAGAAGCGCGTTCGGCGGAACAATGACGGGTGGTGCGGCGGTGAAAGTGGCCGGAGCTTTTTGCGCGACAGGAGAGGGGGCAGTTACGGTGACAGGAATGGGGGACTTTGTGCTGATTTTGGTGGCCGTTTTAGCGACACCATCTTTGTGTTTGGCGCGCGCGGACGGTGGATTGCTTTGTCCAGTGACCGCCTCGCTTGAGACGTTTCCGCCTTTGCGGTGTGTCTTGGGCTTGGTAGGCGTGGATTTGCGCTTGGGCGATGGAGCGGTCGGGGTTGGCGGCTCGGCGCGGGACTTTGCGACGGCAGCGGTCTGACCAGGTTTGCCGGCGGCCTTGACCTCTGCAGCCTTATCGGCTTTGCGCGTGGCGCGCGATTTTCCCTGCGTCGCCCTGCTCAGTGTCGTGGCCGTTACAAGCTTTGCCGTTGCAGTTTTTGTCGCCTTTCCAATGGGCTTGTCTGCCGGCGCGGGCTTCTTCTTTAATGCCCCGCTGCTGTCGGGTGCCGCAGCGGGCTGTTTTAGTTTGCTCTTTTGCGTCGCTGGCGCAGTCCTTGCGGATTTTGTAGCGACTCTCTTCGCCGTGTTTGTCGTGCTTGGAGCGACAGCGCGTCGCATGGAATTTGTGTCGGCGGCAACGGCCTTTGCGCTTGCAGGCTTACGAGCCTTGCTGGACGTCGCTTTGGCGGTGGCCGCGGATTTGGAGGCAACTTTTTTGGTTGCGGATTTCTGCTCAGTTGCAGACTTTTTCGTAGTCAATCTATAATCTCTGATTACTTGAAATGCCCAGGTGGCGGAATTGGTAGACGCACTAGTTTCAGGTACTAGCGAGTAACATCGTGGGGGTTCGAGTCCCTTCCTGGGCACCATAACAGAAAAGCCGACGCAAGTCGGTTTTTTGTTTTTCAGGACTCGAGTTTTGAGTGTTTCGACGCAGTTTCGTGCCTATTCGGCCGTCATTCGCGCATCGCGGGCGATTTTTCCGAGGCGTTCATATTCGTTGCGCGCGAGCGCGTCCAAGTCGGTGGCCGATGAACTCTTCGGCGTAAATCCGGCCCGCAAGAGTTTGTCTTTCACCTCCGGTAGCGCGAGTGCCTCAACAAAGGCTTGGTTGAGCTTCTGCACGACCGCAGGCGGCATACCCGCAGGGCCGAACACGCCAAACCACGGCTCAACGGCGTAACCTTTCAGTCCCGCCTCGGCGATCGTCGGAACGTCCGGAAGGCTCGGGGAGCGGCTGCTGCCTGCGACGGCGAGGGCGCGCAGCTTGCCGGATTGAATGTGGGGGAGCGACGCGGGAAGATTGTCGAACATCACTTTTACGTGGCCGCCCAACAAGTCATTGATCGCGGGCGGGCTGCCTTTGTACGCGACGTGCGTCAGGTCGGTTTGCGTCATTTGTGCAAACAGAACGCCAGAGAGGTGCATCGAAGTTCCCGCGCCAGCCGTGGCGTAACTAAGGCCGGGAGCTTTCTTGGCGTAGGCGACGAGTTCTGACACGCTTTTGACTGGCGTTTCGGCCGCGACTTCGAGCACGATGGTCGAGTAGCCGAGCATGCTGATGCCAGCGAAATCTTTGCGCGGATCAAACGACATCGTCTTGTAGACATGGGGATTGAGCGCATTGGTCGAAATGGCGCCGAAGCCGATGGTGTAACCGTCGGGAGCGGCTTTAGCGACTTCGTTCATTCCGACGTTGCCGCCAGCGCCACCGCGATTTTCGACGACCACGGGTTGCCCCAATTTTTCCGCTACTTTTTGTCCCACGGTGCGCGCCACGAGGTCCGTGGTGCCACCTGCGACGTAGGGCACGATGAAGTGAATCGGCTTGGTCGGGAAGTTTGCCGGTTGCGCTTGTGACGGCGGCGAAGCGCTCAAACAGAGCGCGGAGACGACAAGTGCCGAAAGGAGGGTACCTTCGTGAAGGGAGCTAGACCATGATCTCAAATTGATTTCCTTACTCTGAATTTAGGTGGGATGAACGCGTCTCGCGGCGCGTCGACCGAGGTCAATGGCGGCGATGTCCGCCGCCCAAACGACCGTAACCCCCGGAGAAACCGACGTACCCACCGTAATAGCCATAACCGATCATCGGTCCGGCGACTCGATAGAACGGGGATCCGTAATACGTCACATAACCCGGATAACCGTCGTAATACACAACGGCGGGATACGGCAGCGCTGTAGGCTGCGGCCCGGGCGGTACTGCCTGTGGAGTTGTATCCGTAGCGAGCGGAATGGGCGCGGGTTGGTTCGGTGCCGGTGCGACTGAAATTTGCAGCTTGACCGTTGGGCCCGGGTCTTGTGGCATTTGCACCGAGTAGCGACGATTGGCGTATTCGTACACGACTTGATACGCGACGGTGCGATTTTCGTAGATCGTCTGGGTACTGCACTGCGCGGTTGCCGTGCCGCTCGTGGCGACGCCGGGCGTCACACACACTTGTTGCGGAACACCGACTTGCTGCACGATGGGAGTGCTAGAGATAACGCGCGCGGTTTCCTCCGCGTTGACCGTGCTGACACAGGTCGTGGCCGCTATGGTGACGAAAAATAGTGCAGTCTTTCTTTGAA
>JAKPSO010000814.1 GCA_029571495.1 Pseudomonadota bacterium | reverse complement strand
CGTGCCGTCCCGAGACACGCGAAAAGCCATCTGCCATATGCCCAGCGCCCTGTTCATGCGCTACCGAAATGAAGCGAATGCCCGCTGTCTGAAAGAGATCCAGTGCATCCATGTACGCAGAGCCGACGATGCCAAAGATGTCTGTGACGCCTTGCGCAACCATCGTTTCTACGAACGCCTCAGAAGGCGTCATTCGCGTCTTGCCTTTAGTGACGCGCCGATCTACTTTTACTTTGGCGGGGGCGACGACTTTTGTCGATGCGTTTTTGTTGGATGTGATGCGAGCTGCCATGTGAGACCCTTCGAGGGAGGAATCAAGATGGCAGCAAGTGTGCCGGGCAAACGAATGGCAGGCGTCACCGACACTCCAAAAACGAATCCCGACGTTTCATTTTTGATTCGTTTGGACGAGTGCATGCATAATGCGACTGGAATTAGCTTAGGAACATAAGATGTTAGTTGCGCCAGATCAAGATCAAAAAGACAGTCGCGAGGCAGGGTCCGCGGCGCTTCGATCGCTTTCGGTGATGGAATTCGTTGCCAATAGCGAGCGCTCGGTGAGCCTGACCGAAATCATGCAGGCGGTCAGTTTGCCAAAGCCAACCGTTTTTCGAATTCTCACGACCCTTGAAGAAGCGGGCATGCTGCTGCGCGAGCCCGATGCCAAACGTTATGTGCCTGGCGAACGCTTGGCAAATTTGGCTGCTAACGTACTCCTGCATTCGCCGCACCGATCCGCACGACGGGCGATCCTTGAGGAGCTGGTCGAGAAAGTTGGTGAAACCTGCAATCTGACGATTCCAAACGGCCACCACGTCATGTACCTTGACCGTGTCGAATCTTCGTGGCCGCTACGCATCAACCTGCACGCGGGCTCCAAGGTGCCACTTTACGCAAGTGCTAGCGGGAAGCTGTTTTTGGCGCACTCCGCCAAACGCATGCGTGACCGATTGCTGACGAGCGCGCCGCTGATCGGGCACACCAAAAATACGCTGACCTCGCTACGTCAATTGGAGCTTGAGTTCACGAAGATTCGTCGCGGCGGTTACGCGGTCGATAACGAGGAGTACTTGGCAGGCATCTGTTGCCTCGCGGTGCCCGTAGTGAACGATCAGGAGCGCGTCGTTGCTGCCGTCGCGGTGCACGGACCGGTGGCGCGAATGAGCGTCGCGCAAGCTGAGGAGTTTCTGCCTACGCTGAAAGAGGCGGCCGAGCAGATCAGTCAGACGCTGGATTGGTAGCCTTGAGCTGACGGCAACTCACAAATTCGACTGGACATAACGCGGTCGTAATAGCTTTGTCTGGTTGAGTTTTGCTAAACTTATACGGTTTTACGGGGCTTTCATGTTCCGGTTCGGGTGGAGTCGTAGCTGTATGGGGACGATAAGACTCGAGTGGCAACGGCGTTTGGCGAGTAGCAAGCGAATAAGAATTGCGGTTCTTGTAGCTGTTAGTTTGTTGACGTTCAGTTTTGCGTTGTTTTTGTGGTGGTTTTTCGGCGCTTGGCTCGTATTGCCGTTTGCCGGGGTCGAAGTGGTTTGCCTAGCCGCGGCTTTTTGGTGGGTAGAGCAATCTGGGAGTGACTACGATTGCGTCGAGGTCGGGGCGACCAGCGTTACAGTGGTCAGCGTCCGAATGCGTAGAGTCCGTCGCACAGTATTGAAGCGAGACTGGTTGTCAGCGGAGTTGGGGGGCGAAGGTGCCGGGGAGAAGCGAAGTGTCAAGCTTCGCCAAGCTGGGCGCACCATAGCTATGTTGGAGTTTTTGCCGATGCCGGAACAGCATCGCGCGTTACGAGATTTGCGGGTCGCGCTTGCGACGCGTCTATGAATTTGGGGTCGAAGTCGTGCGAAACAGGATTGAATCGGTGAATACAGCGATAACTAACGTGCGCGAAAGCGCTGCCGCCATATTTGGGTCTAGCTCCACGCGCGCGGTGGGCCTTGTCAGCCTGTTGATGCCTTGGGCTGCGCAGGCCGAATGGAAGCTCAACATGCAGACGCCGAATTCAGCGATTGCGGCTGAGATGTTCGACGTTCACACGTTGATTACGACGATCTGCGTTGTCATCTTCTTCCTCGTTTTCGGCGTGATGTTCTATTCGCTGTACGCGCACCGCAAGAGCAAGGGGCACAAAGCAGCGCAATTTCACGAGAGCGCCACAGTTGAGGTGATCTGGACGATCGTGCCGTTCTTCATCTTGTTGGCCATGGCGTTCCCCGCCACCAAAGCCGTTCTCCATATGCGCGACACGTCCGCGCCGGAGATGACGGTCAAAGTGACGGCGTACCAGTGGAAGTGGGGCTACGACTACATCAATGAGGGGTTTGGTTTCCTCTCGAATTTGTCCACGCCGCTGGCGCAAATTAAGAACAATGAAGCCAAGGGCGAGAACTACCTGCTCGAGGTCGACAACCCGCTCGTCGTACCTGTAGGCAAGAAGATTCGTCTGCTTTTGACTGCAAACGATGTTATCCACGCGTGGTGGGTGCCGGTGCTGGGCGTGAAACAGGACGCGATTCCTGGTTTTATTCGTGATGCGTGGTTCCGTGCTGACCGCCCTGGGATTTACCGCGGCAACTGTGCCGAGCTTTGCGGCAAAGAACACGGATATATGCCTGTCGTTGTTGAGGTCAAAACACAGGCGGATTACGACAAGTGGGTTGTCGCACAAAAAGATAAATACGGCGTAGGCAAGGCCGCCGCGGTCGTAGTCGACACGAAGACCTACAGCCGTGAGGAATTGGTCGCGCATGGCAAAACGGTTTACGAGGGCCTAGGCGGTTGCCAAGGCTGCCATCAACCCACTGGCAAGGGCGTATCTGGCCAATTCCCAGCGCTTGACGGATCGAAAGTCGTTAATGGTCCCAAGGACGGACAGGTCGCACTCCTCCTGAATGGCAAAGCCGGCACCGCGATGGCTTCATTCAAGCACCTTTCAGACAAGGACCTCGCGGGCGTGATGGCTTACACGCGAAGCACGTGGTCGAACAAAGTCAGCGAGTTTGCCCAGCCGTTAGATTTTGCGAAAGCCCGTAACGGTGGCGTACTGCCTGCCGGCACGGCGACGGCAGCTGCTGCTCCGGCCGCCGCGCCCGCTGAAGCAGCGCCAGCGCCCGCAGCAGCTGGCTCCGCCCTCGCCGAAAAAATCTACTTCGCGGTCGGCAAAAAGGATCTGCCGGCTGAGGCGAAGGAATCGATTTCCGCCGCACTCGCCTTCTTGAAGGGCAAAGACGCTGCCAAAGTAGACATCACCGGCTTCACCGACAAAACGGGCGACCCGGCCGCGAATCTCGAACTGGCCAAAGAGCGCGCCAAAGCGGTTCGCGCCGCGTTGGAAGCGGCCGGAGTTAGCAAAGACCGCATCAACATGAAACCGCCTGCCGAGGTGACCGGCAGCGCTGACAACAAGGCGGCGCGCCGTGTAGAGATTAACGCGGGCGCTTAGTCCAAGGCGCGCGCACGGTACAGATTAGTAGCAGTAGCAAAGAAATTCAGGAGCAATCCAGCATGGCAGCCATTCCGCACGACGTAGACCACGCCCACCACGGTCACGACGATCATCATCCCTCAGGTTTTTTGCACTACGTCACAACGACGAATCACAAGGACATCGGCTCGATGTATTTGTGGTTCAGTTTCGCCATGTTCATCGTGGGCGGCATCATGGCGCTCGCCATTCGTGCCGAGTTGTTCCAACCCGGGTTGCAGGTGCTGCAGCCTGAGGTGTTCAACCAGATGACGACCTTGCATGGCCTGATCATGGTGTTCGGCGCGATCATGC
>JAKPSO010000801.1 GCA_029571495.1 Pseudomonadota bacterium | reverse complement strand
TGGTCGCCCTCGCCCGGCTTGATCACGCCCTCTGCTTCGAGGCGATCCGCATAGAGTTTTCGTGTGCCCGGATGCTGATGAATCTTCTTGTACATCAGCGGCTGCGTCACCATCGGCTCATCCTGCTCGTTGTGGCCGAGGCGGCGGAAGCAGACGAGATCGATAAACACGTCTTTGTGGAAGATCGTGCGGTAATCCATCGCGATTTCGGTGATCAGGAGGCAAGCTTCCGGGTCATCAGCGTTCACGTGGAAAATCGGCACTTCCGCCATCTTGGCGATGTCGGTGCAGTAGAGTGTCGAGCGATAGTCGCGTGGGTCGCTCGTCGTGAAACCAATTTGGTTGTTGATCACGATGTGCATCGTGCCGCCTGTGCCGTAGTGGCGCGTCTGCGAAAGGCCCAAGGTTTCTTGCACCACACCTTGACCGGCAACGGCGGCGTCGCCGTGCAATAAGATGCCCAGCACTTGTTTTCCCGAAGTGTCGTCACGGCGCTGTTGACGCGCGCGGACCGACCCTACGACGACGGGGTTAACAATTTCCAAATGCGACGGATTGAACGCAAGCGAGATGTGCATCGGCCCGCCGGGCGTTGTGATGTCGCTCGAAAAGCCCTTGTGATACTTAACGTCGCCCGCGGAGAGCGTGGTGTCGTATTTGCCTTCGAATTCCGCGAAGAGATCCTTCGGCAATTTACCGAACGTATTCACCAAAACACCCAAACGACCGCGGTGCGCCATACCGATGACGGTTTCTTGCACGCCCGCAGCGCCCGCGCGTTGCAGCATATGATCGAGCAGCGGGATGAGCGTGTCACCACCTTCGCCGGAGAAGCGCTTCTGCCCCATGTATTTGGTGTGCAGGTAGCGTTCAAGGCCTTCAGCGGCGGTCAGGCGCTCAAGGATGTGGCGCTTCTGCTCTGCGGTGTAGGTCGGATGCAAGCGGGAAGTTTCGATGCGGTTGCGAAGCCACTCGCGTTCGTCCTCGTTGGCCATGTACATGTACTCAACGGCGATCGTGCGCGAGTAAATGGACTTCAGCGTCGCAATGATGTCTTTGAGCTTGGCGCGGCTGTATCCGTTAATGTGCAACAGACCCGTCGAGAACTCGGTTTCCATGTCGCTATCGGCCAGGCCGTAATGCTTATGGTCGAGTTCCTTGATGAAAGCGACTTCTTGCCGCTTCAGCGGATCGATATCTGCAATGTGACCACCGACGAAGCGATAGGCGTGGATGAGTTTCATCACGCCGAGTTGCTTGTCCATCAGCGTCGCATCGATGCTCGCGGTCGCCGCCTTGCGCGATTTCGCCATCGCGGCAAACGCGTCAATGACCGGCTGGTGCGCCACATCGGGGGCGCCTGCGCGCATCGCGTCAAAGTAGTCGCGCCACTTTTGATCAACCGAGGCTGGGTCGGCGAGGTAGTTCTCGTACTGCTCTTCGATGTACGGCATATTGCCGCCGAAGATCGTTGAGGTCTGTTGCAGTTGTTCCATCATGATGGGAACTCCGTTCCTATTGAGCGGTATTTAGTGAGCTAAGAACGAGCAATTCACGCGGCAAGCGGAAAACCGCTCACCGTTGACCGTGTACTGTTCGCTGAAAAATTAACGCTGATGCAGCGGCACCACGTCGCGAGCCGTAGCGCCGGTGAATAGCTGACGCGGACGACCGATTTTTTGATCGGGATCGGCCAACATTTCGTTCAACTGAGCGATCCAACCGACCGTACGCGCCAACGCGAAGATCGCGGTGAACAGCGCCGTTGGGATGCCAAGCGCGCGTTGCACGATGCCGGAGTAGAAG
>JAKPSO010000447.1 GCA_029571495.1 Pseudomonadota bacterium | reverse complement strand
GGTGGTGGTGGGCTGGTGCAGCCCAACATGATCGAGGTGAGAACGACGGCGGCGAGCGATGCCATCACGCGCTTGGCGTTAGCGTCCAGCTGGTCGTATCGCATTGATGTCTTGTTCATAGCAATTCTCCCTGAGTGATCGGTCCGTCGGGCATCAAACTCCGGCTTCGCATCTTGATTCGGTTACGGCCACTGGCTTTTGCGGCGTACATCGCGGTGTCAGCGCGATCCAACACTTGATCGACAGTTTCGCCGTCAAGCGGAAAGAACACGACGCCGATGCTCGCGGTGCATTTCACTTCAAGCGTATGCACGTCGTTCGCGTCACGCACGCACACGGCAAGTTTGCGTGCGACGGTGAGCGCGCTCTCGCGTGTGCCGACGCCGGGCAAGAGTGCGAGAAATTCGTCGCCACCCATGCGCGCGAAGGTGTCCGTGGGCCGTAGCGCGGCTTTGCACCGTCGTGCCACTTCTTGCAAAAACTTGTCGCCGACGGCGTGACCGAGATGGTCATTGAGTGGCTTGAAATTGTCGAGATCGAGCGCGACGACGGCGAAGGGATTGCGGTCGCGCTCAAATGCCTCGATGAGCTGCGTCATGCGATCCATCAGCAACACGCGGTTGGCGGCTTTGGTGAGCGGATCGTAGAACGCGAGCGTCGATAGGTGCGCGTTGTGCTCCTGCATTTGCTGCGACTGCTGCTTGATTTGGTCAAGCGAAGCGTTGAAGTTCTCACTGAGGCTGCGCACCTCGGCGACGGTGAGTCGCTCGATCTCGTCGAGCATGGCGTTGAAGTCCTCGCTCAAGGTGCGCACTTCGGTGACATGCGTTGGTGGCACGCGCAGTTTCAAGTCGCCGCTGTAGCGAATCTCGCGTGTCACGGCCGCAAATCGCGCCAATGGCCGCGACAGCCAATTGCCGATACTCTCCGAAAGCGAGGCCCACAATATCAACATGAAGCCCAAGACGCCGACGCTGGATACCGCAAACCACATCAACGCATTGACCAAGTACGGCTCGCGTATGACCACCTCGGCGCGCCCCAGGCTGTCGCCCTTGTGCGTCACCTCGGCGCTAGCGGTGGCTTCGATCTCAGGCACCTCGATGCCAAGAAACCCACTGAGCGGGGGACGCACTTTGCGCTGTCGATCATAGGTCGCGAGGACCGCGCCGTCGGGCGTGGAGAGCTTCGCGTGGGCAACTGTGTCGCTGCGGCTCAACGCGCCCAATATTTCGTTCGCGCTCTCGGTGTCGCGCAGCGCAAGCGGCACGTCCGAACTTGCAGCGATGATTTCGACAAGGGCGTCGGCGCGTTGCTGTGTTGCGTTGCGCGCGACGGCGGCGGCAACGAGCGTCATCGCCATCGTGGTCAAGATCACGGCGAGCGCAGCGGTGAGCATCACGACGCGCCCAATTTGCGCTGACGTTGAAATCTCACGCGGGGTCTTCATCGCACTATTCGTTCTTGGTTTGTCGTGGGAACTGCTTGCGCAACAACTGCGCGTTGACCTTGAAGCCAGCGCGCGAGAGCACGTCGAGGTTCATGCGATAGTTCTCGCGACCAGACGCATCGTCATTGCTGATGCACACCGCGCCGCCGATTTCACAGAAGCGCTCACCGAGTCCAATCGACAGCACCGGGCTTTCACCAATAGCGGCGAGCCACGCATTCCAATCGATGCTCGGTTTTCCGGGCTGCGGCCACGCGACGAACACGTTGCAGGGGTGATCTCGTTTTTCGTGCTATTTGTAGCGGTTGAGCCCGAGAGTGGCTCTGTATAAGGCTTGCGGCATGACCAGTTAACCAAAAATGTACGTCTTGGGCGATTCGGCTTTGAATTCGGGCAGATAAACTACCGTCGCGAGTGCTCGTGTTCAGGCGCGATAGCATAAGAGCGTCCTGTACGGTGGATGACCCGCCGTACCCGGTCATGAGCGGGGAGACTGAGCATGCCCACCTACCAGCGACGTTTTGTGGGAGCCGAACAGCTCCCGAGACATCTTTCCGAATTCGATGTCGAGCAATTCTTCCGATTATTGCCCGACGACGTAGTCGCTATCCGTGATCGCTTTCGTGCCGATCGGCGCCTTGGCCCGGCGTTGCAGTTGGTGTTCATGCGCGCGGCGGGACGACCGTTGGATCGGTTCGCCGCGGCACCGAAAAACCTGCTTCGTCATCTGGCGGTCGAGCTTAATCTCAGCAACACCAGCATTGCGTCGCTTCGCAGCATTTACGCTCGACGCGCAACACTGTACGACCACCAGAAGTGGGCTCGTACCCATACCGACCTTGATTTTCCGGATGCGGCTGAGACCGCGAAGCTTCAAATAGCGCTCACCGAATTTGCGAAAGACGCGGCATCGGTGGACGAACTGGTCAACCAAGCCATGAACTGGCTCTATGATCGCAAACTTCTCATACCAGCGGACCGCCTGCTACGCGATTGGTCGCGCAGCGCTTACGCAAGCATCGAGAACGCCGCGTTAGCGGTCATCAAGTCCAGTGTTTCCACGGTACAACTCGATCAGTGTCGAGCAGCAATGTTCGCGCAGCACGACAACGCTACCGTGCTGGAGTGGTTGAAGACACCCGTGGGTCGCCACGGGCCAACAACCCTCAACGAGGCCACAGAAAAAATTGCCTACCTCAAATCACTCGGCGCGCACGAGTGGAAACTTGACGTCATCACAATCGCTCGGCAGCGTGCGTACGCGCAAGCGCTCGCGGCGCGTCCTCCGTCAGCGTCCAAACGACGCAAAGATGATATGCAGTCGCTAGAGATTGTCAGTTTTCTGAGGGTGACGTTACTGGAACTCACCGACAACACGCTTTATGTGGCCTCGCGCCGCATCAGCGATTTGGTGCGACGCGCCGCCAACAAGACACAAACACTTCGGATCAAGTCCGCCGCACAATATCGCGAACAACTGGTCAGCATCAAGTCGATCATTCACGGCAACGACATGACGGCGCAGCAGAAACTCGACGCCATTGACGCCATGGTTTCGGAAGACATCGCCGCAACTGAAGCGAGTCAAGCCTCAATGATCCGACAGGTGCTCGTCGAAGAACCCGTCGGCGTCCGCGGGCTGCTCAAATCGCTGTCGGAACTTCAAATTAATGGTCACGAGCTGGACCGACCAATGCGCCAATTGCAAGCGCTGCGGCAACTGCATGAAAGTAGAACGTACGAGCTGCCGGTGGACTTCGATACCTCGTGTGTGGACGGGCGTTGGCTTCCACTGCTCGCTGACGCTGACCGTGACCGCGCGATGCGAGCGTTTGAAGCCTGCACCATGCTTTCCGTCAGAAAAGGCCTGCGTTCTGGGCGCCTGTGGATTGATCACAGCTACAGCTTCAAAGATCGCGAGCAGATGTTGATCCCTCTGGACGAGTGGAACCAGAACCGAGCGCATTTCGCAGGATTACTCGGATTGCCGCTCGACGCGGACGAATTCTTGAAGCCGCTCTTAGCCAATATCGAAGCGGGCCTCGTGAGCGTTGCTGAAGCCAAGGAACTCGGCAAATTGGAGATTGATGAAAAAGGCGACCTGCATTTACCCGCCTTGGAAGCGCTACCCGACGAACCCGATGCGCGGCGGACGCGCGACGCGATTTCAAACGCGATTGGACCGGTTCAGTTGCCGGACCTATTGTTGCAGGCGGACGCTGACATTAATTTCAGCGAGGCGTTACTCGGCAGAAAGGCCACCAGCGTCGAAGAGCTTATTGCCCTCTACGGTGGCATGATCGCGCACGGAACAGAGAACGACGCCAAAGGCGTTGCGGCAATGATTCCGCAACTGCAACCAAGCCAGGTGACCGCAGCCATGCGCACGCTGGAAGGAACGGGACGCTTGCGACGCGCCAACGAACGTGTGGTCGAGTTTCAGAAAAAAATCCCGATCGCCGAACTCTGGGGGCGCGGCGACAAAGCCTCGGCGGACATGATGGCGCTTGACTCCTCACGCTATCTGTACAACGCGCGGGTGGATCCGCGGCGGCGCACGTTCGCTGCGGGCATCTATACGCACGTCCTCGATCGTTACGGCGTGATTTACGATCAACCGATCGTTCTCAATGAAAGGCAAGGCGCGTTTGCCGTGGAGGGCATTGAGCGTTACAACACCACCGGCGAAGATCGCGTTCGAATTGCGCTACTTGCCGTTGATACGCACGGCTACACCAATGCAGCGATGACCGTCGCCAAACTCACTGGTTTCGATCTCTGCCCACAACTGCGCAACTTGTCCGAACGCAAACTGCATTTGCCGAACGGCATGAAACCGCCCGATGCGATCGAG
>JAKPSO010000771.1 GCA_029571495.1 Pseudomonadota bacterium | reverse complement strand
GTATTTGATGCCCCGGATCGTTCGCAGCGTGGGCGCACCATCACTCACGCGTTCTACTTCGAGCTTTCGCACAACCAATGGACCGGGCTTCCCGACGTGAAGGGCTCTGACGATGCTGCGAAGGCGCAGTGGATTCCAGTGCAAACATTTCTTGGCATGCGTGAGCGGATGTACGAGGACCACTTCCACATCGCAACACACTTTTTAGGCGGGCATGCGCGATAGCACACTATTGAGCACGCCCATTTTCAGCCGCGGTTGACGCGGTCTAACGTGAAAGGAGTTTTCACACATGGACAGCAAAATTACCTTCTTCAACACCAGCGAACGCTCTGTGCTCGGCGGCAATTTGCTGCTCCGCACCGACTCGTACAAGGCCTCGCACTGGAAGCAATACCCTCCCGGCGCGCAGACTGTGTACAGCTACATCGAGTCGCGCGGTGGGCCGTTTAGTCACGGTGTTTTCTTCGGTTTGCAAGCGTGGCTGCGCGAATATCTGTCGCGTGGCTTTGATGCGCACGACATTGACGAAGCCACGGAAATGTTTGCGTTGCATGGGGAGCCGTTTAATCGCGAAGGCTGGTTGGCGATGCTTGCGAAATACGGCGGCGCGATGCCCGTGCGAATTCGCGCGGTGCCTGAGGGCACGGTGGTGCCGATCAAAAACGCGCTGCTTGCGATCGAAAACACCGATCCTGAGTTTTATTGGGCGACTAGTTATCTTGAGACGGAATTGCTGCGAGCAGTTTGGTACCCGACGACCGTAGCGACGCTGAGCGCGGCTTGCAAGGCGATCATTGCGCGCTACTTGAACGCAACTGCCGACGACACTGCGGGGCAAATTGGGTTTAAGTTGCATGATTTTGGCGCGCGCGGTGTGTCGAGCTTGGAGTCGGCGGCGCTTGGCGGTTTGGCGCATTTGGTGAACTTCATGGGCACCGACACGGTGATTGCGTTGTCGGCGGCGCGGCGCTACTACGATGCGCCGATGGCGGGCTTTTCGATTCCCGCGGCCGAGCACAGCACGATCACCAGTTGGGGCCGCGAGCACGAGGTCGATGCGTATCGCAACATGCTCAAGCAGTTTGCGAAGCCCGGAAGCGTGGTGGCCATCGTGAGCGATAGCTACGACATCTTCAAAGCCTGCGAATCGTTGTGGGGCAACGCGCTGCGTGAAGAGGTGATCAACAGCGGTGCAACGGTGGTGATTCGCCCGGACTCGGGACATCCGCCCGAAGTGGTCTTGAAAGTCGCAGAAATTCTCGCGGCGCGCTTCGGGTTCACGCTCAATAGCAAAGGCTATCGTGTGTTGAACAATGTGCGCATCATGCAGGGCGACGGCATCACGATCGCGAGCCTGCGTGAGTGTTTATCGAATCTGTATCACAACGGTTTTTCTGCGGAAAACATCGCGTTTGGTATGGGCGGCGGCTTGTTGCAACAGGTCAATCGCGACACCATGCATTTTGCAATGAAGTGTTCCGCGATGAAGATCGGCGACGCGTGGCGCGATGTGTTCAAGTCACCGATCGGCGATGCCGGGAAAAATTCCAAGAAAGGCCAAGT
>JAKPSO010000440.1 GCA_029571495.1 Pseudomonadota bacterium | reverse complement strand
GCGACGAGCGTGGCCGCGTCATCAAGCGCCGCCAAACCGAACGGAGGCGTGCATGCAGCTTCGTAGAGCTTTCAACGCCAGCGTCCGGCGCGAGTCGCGACTCACGGCCAAGACGGCAACCGCCGCAACCTCGTCCACTGCATCAACACCGCGAAGCGTTCGCCGCAGCGCCTCCGCGTCCCGCCCATTGTTCCATCGCGCGCAGCAATGGTTCTCAGCGCGCGAGCGCTTGCTCACACGCTGGCTAGCGCGCACCGGGCAACGCGCGCGCACAGGAATGCAATACATCACGACCAAGCGCGTTGACGCCACGGCTCAAAGCCCAGTCGTACCGCGATGGTGGGAATACGAAAGCGAACTCAAGCGACGTCTCGCGTTGGAGCTTCTACTGCGCCGACTCTTTGCCCTGGCGCCGGAAAGCGGTGGAATGAAATCACTTTAAACGAGGCGAATTTTCACAAAAATAAAGGCTAGGCGTATGCAAATGCCATAACGTCGGGCAGAATTGTCGGCTACTGTGTTCTGTGGATCCGTGCGGATCAATCGCCTTCATGAACGAGCCTCAATCACCTGCAGCAAACGGCCAACCTCCACGCCCCACGGGCCGTGCTCTGGAACTGGAGCCTCTCGCCCCGGACGCACCACCGCCAAGCGACGCACCCGTAAACGACACTGGCAGCGTGCCCGCGTGGGCAGGCACGAGCAAACCCGCGGCGGCGCGCGTCGAGGAGCCGCAGCGGTTTGAATTCACCGGCTCGGGCTCGGAGTACTTCAAGATTTGGATCGTGAACGTGCTCCTAACGATTGTCACGCTCGGAATCTATTCCGCGTGGGCCAAAGTGCGCCGCTTGCGCTACTTCTACAACAACACTCGGTTCGCCGGTTCGAGCTTTGATTTTCATGGATCACCCATCGCCATTTTGAAGGGGCGGATCATCGCCGTGATTTTGCTCGTAGGACTGCAAGTGCCGATCTTGAACTTCATCGTTCTCGCGATCTACTTCGCGGCGCTGCCGTGGTTGTTGCAGCGCTCGCTGCGCTTTCATATGGCCAACACGAGTTACCGAAATCTCCGGTTTGCGTTTCTCGGCACCGTGAAGGGGGCATACACCGCGATGCTGCTGCCGATTGCCTTCTTCATCATCGCCGGCGCGATCAGTGGTCTGGCCATGTGGAAATCCCCGGCCATTGGCGGCGTTTTGTTGGTGCTCACGATGCTCGGCTTTTACGGCCTTCTACCCTACTTGCAATACCGCATGCGACGCTACTACACCGAGGGTGCGCATGCGGGCGCCAGCCCATTCGCATTGCACATCGGCGCGGGGCAGTATTACGTTGTCTACTTGGTCGCCATTGGCTTCATGATGGCGCTGGGTGCAGTTGCTGGCGTGCTCGCGCTACTCGTCGGCACGACTGCTGGACTTGACATCATGACGATGGCCAAAGGCGGTGACTTGCCGATGGGCAAGTTGATCTTTACGGGCATTCTCGTCGGCAGTATTTATTTGCTAATGCTTGCGGTGGGGCCGCTCATCGTCGCAATGCTGCAAAATACCATTTGGCGCGGTACGTCGCTCGCAGGCCAACGCTTCAAGTCTGACGTGCCGGTGCCGAAATTTATGCTGAAGTGGTTGGGGCAAACGTTTCTCACCGTCGTCACGCTGGGCCTTTATCGGCCCTTCGCTGTGGTCAATCTCGCTCGCATGCGTATCGAAGCGATGGCCTGGACCGGCACTGCCGATTCCATGATCGCGGTACTGCGCGAAGGCAATCAGAAAGCCGTCGGCTCGGAGGTCTCGGACCTCATGAATATCGACATCGCGATTTGATTTTGGCGGAGACGTCAACGCCACTTCCGCAGTCGGTCGACGCACGGCTCTACGCGGCCACAGGCGCAGCGCAAGCGCTGGCGGCGCGCATCACGGCCGCCGGTACGCATGGTGAGGTCTTCATTCAGGTTGACGGCGAAGCCGTTGCGCGGCGCATTCCAACAAACGCACTGAACGCCTCCGAGCGCTTCGCCAAGGCCACGCGCCGCATTGAGTTGGCGAATGGCGACGTCTTGGAGGTTGACGATGGTGCGCAGCTCAGCCGCGTGCTTTCTGCAGCGGGCTTGCATGACGCTCGCGTGACGCGCTGGCAACACAGTTGGCGCATGGTGTTGACATCGCTCGTGCTGAGCATTGTCGCTGCGATTGCGGGCTACATTTGGGTGTTGCCGTTTGCCGCGGACCGCTTGGCGCGTTTGGTGCCGCCGTCGTGGATGCAGTCGCTGGATGAAGTGGTGATTGGCCAACTCAAGCGGCAGGACTCACTCGCGGCGAGCACCCTATCAGAAGAACGGCAAACGCAGTTGCGAAATGCGTTTACGTCAGCCGTTTCGACGCATAAAAATGCGCCAACGGTCAACGTGTACTTTTTCAAAATGGGTAGCACGCCGAACGCCTTCGCACTCCCCGGAGGCTCCATCGTGTTTCTCGATGGCATCGTGAAATTGGCGCCGAACGACGACGCGCTCGTCGGTGTTTTCGCGCACGAATACGGTCACGTACTGCACCGTCACGGCATGCGAAATTTACTGCGTACCGCCCTCGTTTCCGCGGTCGCTGCGTGGTATTTTGGGGACTTTACGACGCTCGCCAATGCCGCGATTCTCATTACGCAACTGAAGTACTCGCGCGATTTTGAGACGCAGGCTGATGACACCGCCGTCGAAATCATGCGCTCGAAGAACCTTGACACGAAGTCACTGGCCGAACTTTTTCGGCGGATGCGCGACCATTCAGGCGTGAACGACGACGATCACAAAGGGGCCGACAAAGAGAAGGCCGGAACCAACGAAAAGCCTACACCCGACGCGCCGGTCACGAACGATACCACCGACAAATCGACCGCCGCCGCAAAGGGACCCAAGGTGAAAATTTCGCCTTACTCCATCCCGGAATTTCTCAGCACACATCCTGACATCGAGCGCCGCATCGAACGCTTCGACGGCGCCTCGAAGACGGCGCCAAAACCTTAGTTGGTTAGGGTAGCGCCATTTGGCATTGCGTGATGAGGTGAGTTCTGAGTGCGGGCCACGTTGCCCGCGTTGCAGTTGCCGGAAATGAGACGCCATTAACCACGGCGCTGCCGGTCAAACCAAGCATCACGCGCGTGGCGATGAGGCCGTCGACGGTCGCGATATAGGTTCCGTCTCCATCAAGGTCGAGCGAGCACTGCCGCGCTGCGCTGGGATATCCGGAGAATCGCACGGCGCAAGCGTTTGGAGAAGAGGCGGGGGCGGCATAGCAACTGCCGCTGATGACGAAATCGCCATTGGCCTGCACCGTGCCGCCACCCCATCCAAAATTGGGAGCTCCCGCGCGCGGCTGATGCTCTACCGCGTTGACTGCCGTCAACGAGGGGTTGTAACGCACGTAGCCCATGGCGATGCTCGTCGTACTCAGGAGGCGTGGGTAAAACGCTAGGACCTGACCATCGCCCAACACTTGTACGTCCACCATGGCGAGAAACACATCGGGATCCGAGCCAATCGGAAAAGCCTCTGCTGCGTTCCCTTGCGCGGTCTCGCTCATCGCCTGATTCAGGTACATATGACAAACGCCGTACGAGCCATTGCTTCGACGACAACGGCCCGCCAGAATCAGTGCGCCGTCAGCGCGCCATGCAACGCTCTCGAAACTGTTGTGTGTATTGGAGCTGTCAAGTACTGAGATCGCGGCGACCGACTGTCCGCCCAACACAGTGGTGTTGGGCGTTCCGTCGGCGTTTAGGGCCCCGGCGCACGCCTGCGAACTGATTAAGGCAGAACTGTTACAACGACCGGCGACAGAAATTACGCCATCGGCGCGAACGGCAAGCGACAGTGCGACATCAGCGCCGCTCCCGCTGACATATGGAAACTCGAACGTGCCACCCGTACCAAAACCCGTGTCCGGTGTACCGTTGGCGTTAAGCTTGGTTACGCACATTTTTGCTGGCGACGAGAATGGGCCCGTAGTCCCACAGCCACCAGCGACAAGTAGCTTCCCGTCGTTGAGCGCTTTGACCGTTCCGAAGTAAAGGACGGAGGACAGAAACAGTTTGCCGCCGGTTGCGAACGACGTATCGAGCGTGCCGTTAGCGAGGAGACGCGCCACGCACGTCGCCGCAGTGCTTCCCGAACTGCACTGCCCACCGACAACGACTTTCCCGTCACTCTGGACGGCGATTCTCATCGCTTGCTCTCCGATCGAATTCGCGTCGCCCGCCT
>JAKPSO010000758.1 GCA_029571495.1 Pseudomonadota bacterium | reverse complement strand
TTCAAAGGCCACCCGGCTGACAAAAAAGTAGCGAAGAAGTAAGGGGCTGTCATGCAAACAATAGCCATTATGAAAGCCGCGCCGGTATCTGACCAAAAAGCTCGTTTGGTTGCAGACCAAGTTCGCGGTTTGCCAGTCGCTAAGGCGCTCAATCTGCTCACGTTCAGCCCGAAAAAATCGGCTGTCTTGATCAAGAAGGTGCTTGAGTCGGCGATCGCGAATGCTGAACATAACGACGGCGCTGATATCGACGAACTCAAAGTTACGTCGATCTATGTCGACAAAGCCGTCGTGATGCGTCGTTTCGCCGCACGAGCCAAAGGCCGCGGTGCGCGCCTTCTTAAACAAACTTGTCACATTCATGTGACTGTTGGCAACTAGGGGTTCGTATGGGTCAAAAAATAAATCCAACCGGATTCCGCCTCGCGGTATCTCGTGCATGGACCTCGAAGTGGTACGCCAACAGCAAAAACTTCGCTGGCAAACTGAACGAGGACTACAAAGTCCGTACGTTCCTGATGCAAAAGCTGAAGAACGCTAACGTCAGTAAGATCGTTATTGAACGTCCCGCTAAGAACGCTCGCATTACCATTTACAGTGCTCGCCCGGGCGTTGTGATCGGCAAAAAAGGCGAGGACATCGAAGCGTTGCGCGGCACACTTCGCAAGATGATGAACTGCGAAATCGCTCTTAACATCGAAGAAGTGCGCAAGCCAGAAACCGACGCAAAGTTGATCGCCGATTCGATCGCGCAACAACTTGAAAAGCGCATCATGTTCCGCCGCGCGATGAAACGCGCCATGCAGAATGCCATGCGCCTTGGCGCGCAAGGTATCAAGATCATGAGCGCTGGTCGACTCAACGGTGCCGAGATTGCTCGTACGGAGTGGTATCGCGAAGGTCGCGTGCCGCTTCACACGCTTCGCGCTGACATCGACTATGGCGTGTCCGAAGCGAAAACCAGCTACGGCATTATCGGCATCAAAGTATGGGTATTCAAAGGCGAAAGTCTTGGACTCGCGGCTGCCGATAGCGCAGCTGGCGCGCCAGCAGAAGAGCCGACGCAACAACGTCGTCCCCGTCGCCCCGCAGGAGTGAGAAATGCTACAGCCAGCTAGAAGAAAATATCGCAAAGAGCAAAAGGGCCGTAACAAGGGCCTAGCGACTCGCGGTAACAAAGTAAGCTTCGGCGAATTTGGTCTCAAAGCGACCAGCCGCGGTCGCCTGACTGCCCGTCAGATCGAAGCCGCTCGTCGAGCCATTAGCCGTCATATCAAGCGCGGTGGCCGTATTTGGATTCGTATCTTCCCGGATAAGCCGATCTCCAAAAAACCTGCCGAAGTTCGCATGGGTAACGGCAAAGGTAATCCCGAGTACTACGTCGCTGAAATTCAGCCCGGTAAAGTGCTCTACGAAATGGACGGTGTTGAGGAGTCCTTGGCGCGTGAGGCGTTCCTTCTCGCGGCGGCCAAACTTCCAATCGCGACCACATTCGTGCAACGTCTGGTGGGTTAAGAATGAAAACGAAAGATTTGATCGTTAAGTCGGAGGCTGATCTCAACAAAGAGCTCAGCGATCTCTACAAGACGCACTTTGGTCTGCGCATGCAGAAGGCCACGCAGCAACTGACGAACACGACGCAACTTGGCCGCGTTCGTCGCGACATCGCTCGCGTCAAGACAGTGCTCACACAGAAAGCGGCAGGCAAATGAACGTAGCTTCGAAACAGCCACTGATCGCGACTGAAACGGGTCGCGTCGTGAGCGACAAAATGACGAAGACAGTGACCGTGTTGGTAGAGCGCCGCGTTAAGCATCCGCTCTACGGCAAAGTCGTGACGAAGTCACAAAAGTACCACGCCCATGATGAAGCAAGCGTCGCCAAAATGGGCGATCTGGTTGAAATCGCAGCGTGTCGTCCTTACTCGAAGACCAAGTCCTGGACAGTGTCTAAGGTGCTTGAGTCGGCATAACCGAGAAAAAACGGCCTGCTTGCGTAGCGGGCCGTTTCGTCCTATAATTATTGGCTATCCCCAGTTTGCCTGCTGATTCCTTCGGCTTGCAAACACATACGGGCCCCAAGACTACTCGGAGCATCAGAATCGCTCTGGGAAAAGTTGGAGATTTTTAATGATTCAAATGCAGTCGATGCTCGACGTCGCCGACAACACGGGCGCTCGTCGCGTCATGTGTTTTAAGGTGTTGGGCGGATCGAAACGGCGCTACGCCAGTATTGGCGACGTCATCAAGGTGAGCATCAAAGATGCGCAGCCGCGTGGTCGCGTGAAGAAGGGCGAGGTCTACAACGCTGTTGTAGTTCGTACCGCTAAGGGCATTCGTCGCAGCGATGGATCGCTTGTCAAATTTGACAACAATGCCGTAGTCATCCTCAACGCAAAACTTGAGCCTATCGGCACTCGTATCTTTGGACCGGTTACGCGCGAGTTGCGTACCGAAAAGTTCATGAAGATCGTGTCGCTTGCGCCCGAAGTGCTATAGGGCGAGGATCAGAACCATGCAAAAAATTCGAAAAGGCGACACCGTCGTTGTGACGACAGGGCGCGACAAGGGCAAGCGAGGCGAGGTTGTGCGAGTGCAAGACGCCACGCTGATCGTGGCTGGAATCAATCAGGTCAAGCGCAACGTCCGTCCGAACCCCATGAAAAATGAGGTTGGTGGCATCGTCGCGAAAGACGCAGCGATTTCCGCAGCGAACGTCGCAATCTATAACGCAAGCACGCAAAAGGCGGATTCTGTCGCGATCAAGACGCTCGACGGTGGCCGCAAGCAGCGTGTTTTCAAATCGACCGGCCTTCCGGTCTAAGCGGGGAGAACACAATGGCTCGCTTAAAAGATCAATACCGCTCGGAAATTGTCCCTGCGCTCGTCAAACAGTTTGGCTACAAGTCTGTCATGGAAGTGCCACGTCTCACGAAAATCGTCGTGAACATGGGCGTCGGTGAGGCGGTGGGCGACAAAAAAGTGCTTGAGCACGCCACCAAGGACTTGACCGCGATCGTTGGCCAGAAGCCTGTGATCACCAAGGCTAAAAAAGCTATCGCGAACTACAAAATTCGCGAAGGTTATCCGGTCGGCACGATGGTGACGTTGCGCAACAAGCAAATGTTCGAGTTCCTCGATCGTTTCGTCAACGTGGCGCTGCCGCGCGTTCGTGACTTCCGTGGCATCTCGCCGCGCGGGTTCGATGGCCGTGGCAACTTCAACCTCGGCGTGAAAGAGCAAATCATCTTTCCGGAAATCGAGTATGACAAGATCGACGTGCTCCGTGGTATGAACATCACGTTCGCCACCACGGCTAAAACAGACGACGAAGCGAAGGCCCTGTTGGCTGCGTTCCGTTTCCCTTTCCGCGGATAAACGAGGATAACAACATGGCAAAACTCGCCACCATCAATCGCGAACAAAAACGCCGCGATCTCGTTGCTAAGTACGCTAAGAAGCGCGCGGCACTTGAAGCAATCATTGCTGACAGCAGCGCGGGCGAAGAAGCTCACGCTGAGGCGCGCGCAAAGCTGCAGGCTTTCCCGCGAAATGCTAATCCGACACGTCTGCGCAATCGCTGCCAGTTGACTGGCCGTCCCCGCGGTGTGTTTAGCAAGTTTGGTCTTGCGCGCCACAAGGTGCGTGAGCTCGCGTTCAAAGGTGAGATCCCTGGTCTCACCAAAGCAAGCTGGTAAGGAGATTCGGCAATGAGTATGTCCGATCCTATCGCTGACATGTTGACGCGCATTCGCAATGCGCAGGCAATGGAAAAAGTTTCCGTCAAAATGCCAGCGTCCAAAGTTAAGACCGCCATCGCACGCGTTCTTAAAGACGAAGGTTATATCGAGGATTTCAAGATCGCTGGTGACGTCACCAAGGTCGCAGAGCTCGAAATCGGCCTGAAATACTACGCTGGTCGTCCTGTCATTGAGGCGATTCACCGCGTAAGCAAACCGGGCCTGCGCATCTATCGCGGCAAGGATGAATTGCCGAGCGTGATGAATGGCCTTGGTGTTGCGATTGTTTCAACGCCCAAAGGCGTAATGACCGACCGCAAAGCGCGCAGCCTGGGCATGGGCGGCGAAGTGCTCTGCACGGTCGCTTAAGGGGAATGAGCATGTCACGTATTGCAAAATACCCTGTAGATATTCCAGCGAAAGTTGAAGTCGCGTTGGCCGGTGGCCGCATCGACGTAAAGGGCCCTTTAGGCGCTTTGGGTTATGACTTCGGTGGCGCGGTGAAGATCGAGCGCAAAGAAAATCAAATTCTCTTCAGCGCCGCCAACGGCGATCAACATAGCCGAGCTATGTCTGGTACAAGCCGTGCGCTTGTCGCAAACATGGTTCGCGGTGTATCTGAAGGTTTCTCCAAGAAGCTCAACTTGGTCGGCGTGGGTTTCCGTGCTGCTGCCGCTGGCGACAGTCTGAACCTGTCTCTGGGCTTCTCGCATCCTGTTGTGCACAAGATGCCTGCGGGCGTCAAGGTTGCGACCCCAACGCAAACCGAAATCATCATTTCTGGTGCTGATCGCCAACAGGTGGGTCAGGTAGCGGCTGAGATTCGTGCGTATCGTCCGCCGGAGCCTTACAAAGGCAAGGGTGTTCGCTACTCGGACGAAGTTGTGACGCTCAAAGAAACCAAGAAGAAGTAGGTAGGGCAACGCTATGAATAAAAGCAAACAAGTCGCTCGTATTCGCCGTGCCCGTCAAACGCGTTTGCGTATGACGGCGCAGCAAGCAACGCGCCTCGCCGTGTTCCGTTCGAATTCGCACATCTACGCCCAAGTCATTTCCGGCGACGGCAGCAAGGTGCTCGCGAGCGCCTCGACCGCTGAAGCGGATGTCCGCGCGCAGGTTAAGAACGGCGGTAATCGCGCAGCAGCCGAATTGGTTGGTGCACGTATCGCAGAAAAGGCAAAAGCCGCCGGCATTGATGTCGTCGCTTTTGATCGCTCAGGCTATCAATACCACGGTCGCGTCAAAGCTCTTGCTGAAGCTGCGCGCGCCGGCGGTCTTAAGTTCTAAAGGAGTACTCGGATGGCACGCCCCCAAGTACAGAAAAACGAAGAGCCGGGTGATGGTCTTCGGGAGAAGATGATCAGCGTCAACCGCGTCACCAAAGTGGTGAAAGGCGGTCGCATTATGGCTTTCGCCGCACTCACCGTAGTGGGTGATGGTGATGGTCGCGTTGGTATGGGCAAAGGCAAATCGAAAGAGGTGCCGGTCGGTGTTCAAAAGGCGATGGAACAAGCTCGTCGCCAAATGATCAAGGTCAGCCTCAAGTCTGGTACCGTGCACCACGCGGTTACCGGCAAGCATGGCGCAACGACCGTTCTGATTCAGCCCGCATCTGATGGTACTGGCGTCATCGCCGGTGGCGCAATGCGCGCTGTGTTTGAAGTCGTTGGCGTTACCAACGTGCTCGCAAAGTGCTTCGGTCCAACCAATCCCTACAACGTCGTACGTGCAACGCTCAATGCGCTTGAGCGCGTCTCGACCCCAGGCGAAGTTGCTGCGAAGCGCGGCCTCAGCGTTGAACAATTGACGGAGGCATGATCATGTCAGTCAAGACGTTCAAAGTGAAACTGGTTAAGTCGCCAATCGGCGCTAAGTCCAATCATGTTGCTACCGTGCAAGGCCTCGGCCTGAAGCGCATGGGGCAGGTTCGTGAACTCATCGATACGCCGTCGACGCGTGGCATGGTCAACACCGTGCGCCACCTCGTCGTAGCGGTTGCGTAGTCTCGGACAACAGCGAAAGCACGAAAATGCAACTCAATACAATCAAGCCTGCTGAAGGCTCCAAGAAGAACCGCCGTCGTGTCGCTCGTGGCATGGGCAGCGGTTTGGGAAAAACCGCGGGTCGCGGTCATAACGGTCAGAAATCGCGCGCTGGTGGCTTCCACAAGGTTGGCTTCGAGGGCGGGCAGATGCCTTTGCAGCGTCGCCTGCCGAAGCGCGGCTTTACGTCGCTCAACCGTGACTTCCAAGCCGAGGTTACCGTGGGCGTGTTAGCTAAGCTCGGCGCCGCAGAAGTCGACATGCTGACGTTGAAAGCTGCAAAACTGATCGCAAATGACGCTAAGGTGGTGAAAGTAATTGCCGGCGGCGAGATCGCCATCGCAGTTTCCTTGCGTGGTATCGGTGCGACCGCGAACGCTCGCAAAGCGATCGAAGCGGCTGGCGGTAAGTTCGAATAATTCCCAGCCCGGCTCGTTCGGGCGTTCTTAGGATGAATGTGTGGCGTTAAACCCAGCTCAAAAAACCGGGAATAAATACGGCGACCTTAAGCGTCGCCTTTTGTTCTTGTTAGGCGCGTTGATCGTCTATCGTATTGGTACACACGTGCCAGTGCCGGGCATCAACGCATCTGTGCTTGAAGAACTATTCAAGTCACAACAGGGCGGCATTCTTGGTCTGATGAACGTGTTCTCGGGCGGCGCTTTGCAGCGTTTTTCGGTGTTGGCGCTCGGCATCACGCCGTACATTTCCGCATCGATCATTATTCAGCTCGCCTCGGTTGTGGTTCCGTCGTTGGAAGCACTGAAGAAGGAAGGCGAAGCCGGTCGCCGGAAAATTACCCAGTACACGCGTTATGCCACGTTGGTTTTGGCGTTCTTCCAAGCGTCGGGTATTGCCATCGCGCTTGAAAGTCAGCCGGGCCTTGTGCTTGAACCCGGTATCGCGTTCCGGATGATTACGGCGATCACGTTTGTGACCGGCACTATGT
>JAKPSO010000739.1 GCA_029571495.1 Pseudomonadota bacterium | reverse complement strand
TGTGCGAAGACGAATCGGTCATTGGACGTGCGTTTTACGTCATGGACTTCGTTGAGGGGCGTGTGTTTTGGGAGCCGCAACTGCCGGGCATGACGCCCGCGCAGCGCGCCGAGATTTTTGACGAAATGAATCGCGTCTTGGCGGCGCTGCATCAGGTGGATTTTGTAGCGGCGGGTTTGTCCGATTACGGCAAGCACGACGGCTATCTCGCGCGACAAATTGCGCGCTGGACGAAGCAATATCGTGCCTCGGAAACGGAGTCGATTCCGGCGATGGATGCGCTCATTGAGTGGCTTCCGGCACACATTCCGCCCGGAGAGGAAGCAAGCATCGTTCATGGCGACTATCGGCTCGACAACGTGATTTTTCATCCCTCCGAGCCGCGCATTTTGGCGGTGCTCGATTGGGAGCTCTCGACGATCGGACATCCGCTCGCGGACTTCGCGTACCACTGCATGACGTGGTACTTGCCAGCTGGCGCAGGGCGCGGGCTCGGTGGTTCAGACCTCACCGGAACCGGCATCCCTGCGGTGAAAGACTACATCGCGCGGTACTGTGAGCGAACCGGGCGAACGGGTGGTATCGAGCATTTCGACTTCTACATGGCCTTCAACATGTTCCGCATGGCCGGCATCCTGCAGGGTATTCGAAAGCGTGTGGTCGACGGCACCGCGTCTAGCGCACAGGCGGTTGCCATGGGCAAAGCGGCACGCCCAATCGCAGAGCAGGCGTGGTCCGTCGCGCAACAAATTCGTTAGACCTCTATCAGCCGCACAGAAACCTGATCTCACTCGCCCACAGATTGCGGTAGCGCAATGCGATGCGGTGTACTTGCCGCACAATCCGTGCAACGCACGCAGCCACAGAATTCAAAGGAGACGACATGGACTTCCAGCACTCGGACAAAGTTAAGCACTACCAAGCGCAACTGCTCAAGTTTTTTGATGAGCACATCTACCCGAACGAGCACCGCTTTGAGCAGGACATTGCCGAAAACACGAAAGCCGGTAAGCGCTGGACGCCCACGCGCATCATCGAAGAACTAAAACCCCTCGCCAAAGCGCAAGGGCTTTGGAATTTGTTCTGCCCGCACGCCGAGTACGGCGCCGGTTTGAACAACATGGAGTACGCGCCGCTCGCGGAAATTATGGGCCGCATTCCGTGGGCGTCAGAAGTGTTCAATTGCTCGGCGCCAGACACCGGCAACATGGAAACCATCATCCAGTATGCGAGCGCAGAGAAGAAGGCGGAGTGGCTGCCACGCCTGCTCGCGGGCGAAATTCGATCTGCGTTTGCGATGACGGAACCTGCGGTGGCCTCTAGCGACGCGACCAACATTGAGACTTCGATCATTCGCGACGGTGACGACTACGTGATCAACGGCCGGAAATGGTGGATTTCAGGTGCGGGCGACCCGCGTTGCGCGGTGTACATAGTGATGGGCAAGAGCGATCCGACGGCGCCCAAGCACTCGCAACAATCGATGATACTGGTGCCCTCAAACACGCCGGGCGTAACCGTCATTCGACCGCTCAATGTGTTCGGCTACGACGATGCGCCGCACGGTCATTGCGAAATGACCTTTGAGAACGTGCGCGTACCGGCGGCCAACATGCTGCTCGGTGAGGGCCGTGGTTTCGAGATCGCGCAGGGCCGCCTAGGGCCCGGCCGCATTCATCATTGCATGCGCTTGATCGGTTTGTCGGAGCGGGCGTTGGAGTTGATGTGCAAGCGCTTGTCGAGTCGCGTTGCCTTCGGTAAACCGGTGGCTGCGCAAAGCGTGTGGCACGAGCGCATCGCCGAGGCGCGCTGCATGATTGACCAAGCGCGCTTCCTGACGTTGAACGCGGCGTGGATGATGGACGTCGCGGGCAATAAGGCCTCGAAGCAGCAGATTGCGATGATCAAAGTGGTCGCGCCCAACGTCGCGTGCAAAGTGATCGACTGGGCAATCCAGGCGCATGGCGGCGGCGGCGTGTGTGACGACTTCCCGTTGGCCGGTGCTTATGCCGGTGCGCGCACGTTGCGCTTCGCCGACGGACCCGACGAGGTTCACCGCGCAGCCATCGCGAAGCAGGAGCTCGGCAAGTACGTGTCGCGATGAGAAGCCGTCGGGCTCAGAATTTTCGCTATTTGCGAATACTGTAAATAAACACATAATATGCGCTGCGCAGCCGCCATTGGCTGCGTTGGAGGGCGCATATTGTGAGCATTAAAGACTGGCCGGCGGATGATCGTCCGCGTGAGAAACTGCTGGAGCGCGGGGCTCAAGCGTTGACCGACGCTGAGCTGCTCGCGATCTTTTTGCGCATTGGCGTTGCGGGGCAGAGCGCCGTCGAACTCGCGCGCGAATTGCTGCAACGCTTCGGATCGGTGTCCAGCGTGATCAACGCCTCGCGCGATGAATTTTGCGCCGTGCACGGCATGGGCGAGGCGAAATTCGTACAGTTGCAAGCGACGGTCGAACTGGCGCGACGCGCACTCGCAAGCAGCATGAGCGAACGCCCGCTTCTGAACACGCCGGACGTCGTGAAGGATTACCTACGTTTGTCACTCTCACACGAACGCGTGGAGGTCTTCGTCGCGCTCTGGCTCGACGCGCAGCATCGGCTCATCGAAATG
>JAKPSO010000718.1 GCA_029571495.1 Pseudomonadota bacterium | reverse complement strand
ACGCGGCGCGGGTCGATTTGATTGGCGGCGATTTCCATGGCCTTTTGTCGCTTGCCCCACACCCGTGCATTGCGCAGCGCTTGCATCATCGGCGTGCCGTCGCGTTTGGACATGAAGATACTGCCTAGCGCGTGCACGTCTTCAGCGATGAGCCACGACAAGCGCGGGGCTTGTTCGCCTTCCGCCTGTAAGCCCGCGAGCACCCGGCCGTAGCGCGCAAGATCGCCGCGCAAAAATGCTTCGCTGAGTTCCGAGGCGTCGTAGCGTGCGACGTCGGTCACGGCGTCAAGCGTCGCTTCAATCGTGAGCGTTCCGGGCGACACCAGCAACGCGAGTTTTTCGATTTCTTGTTTCGCCGCGAGCAAATTGCCTTCACAGCGTTCGCAGATCAGTTCGATGACCTCGCGATTGGCATCGAAGCCCGCGGTCGTGAGCCGCGATTTGATCCAGCGCGGCAATTGATCGCGGTCCACCAAAGGCGCGGAGATGTTGGCTCCGGCTCGGTCGCAGGCCATAAACCACGCAGAATCGGTTGCGGTGCGATCAAGCTTCGGTAGGTTGATGATGAACAGCGTGTCGGCGGGCGGGTTTGCCGCGATATCCGCGAAAAAATTTCCGGCGTCGACCGATGGCCTCGCGGTGTTGATTGTGATTTCGACGATGCGTAGCGTCGCAAAGAGTGACAGGTTGTCGCTCGATTGCGTAACGACGCTCCAGTCAAAATGCGCCTCGACTACGAAGTGTTCGCGCTCGCTGTAGCCCGCCTTGCGCGCCGCCGCGCGAATCGCATCGGCGGCTTCGAGCTTTAGCAACGTCTCTTCGCCATGAATGACGTAGATGGGTTTGAGCCCATCGTTGAGGCGCGCTGCAAGTTGGTCGGGCGAGATTTGCATGTGTGGCTAATTTGGCCGCTTCACCGCTTGCAAGCGCCGCAAAATTTGCGCCGCAGCGTCGAGCTGCATATCGCGCACGAGCTGCCGTTCTTCGGCTTCTTTCGCGAGCGCTTGCGATTCGGCGAATGAGAAGTCGCGGCGAATCGTGATCTCGCCAGGTTCGCCCCAGCTGCGCCCTTTCGCATCGACAAATTCGTAACGGACACGATACTCAAGTTCGAATTCTCGCGCGCGACCGCCGCCGGACAGCGAGAGCACGCGCTTGTCGAAGAACACCTGTTGAAATCGAATCGCGAAATCGGCGTCTTCGATTTTCACCTTGAGCGTCACGCCGTTTCGTGTCAGACCGTCGATCACATCGGGTACGACGGGCGCGCCGGTACCCGCCACGTTGACCGTACCGACGCCAAAGGTTGTCGGTCGTTGTACGTAGACGCTGGTGAACGGATAGTTCGCCGCACCACGCAGTTGAAACCCGCACGCCGAGAGCGTCAGGGCGGCGAGCAGGGCGACGAACGTAACGCGCTTCATCTAGACCACCACATTCACAAGCCGACCCGGCACCACGATGATTTTCTTCGGCGCACGGCCTTCCCCGTACTTCGCGACTTCGGGGCTCGCGGCGGCTGCGGCTTCAATCGTCGCCTTGTCGGCGCTCGATGCAACAACCACCTCACCACGCGTCTTGCCGTTGACTTGCAACACGAGTTTGATTTCGTCTTGTACGAGCGCCGCAGCGTCCGGTTGCGGCCACGATGCGTCCAAGATCGAACCCGAAGTTGCCGCAAAGCCAAGATCGATCCAAAGTTTGCTCGTGATGTGCGGCGCGACGGGATAGAGCGTGCGCAACAAAATCGACGCGCCTTCGCGCGAGAGCGACGGACTAACTCCCGGCTTCACCGATTCGAGCGCGTTCAGCATTTTCATCGCTGCCGATACAACCGTGTTGTATTGCTGGCGCTCGTAGTCGAAGTTCGATTGCTTCAATGTGTTGTGAAGCTCAAAACGTGTCGCTTTCAGTTCGGTCGAAAGCGAACTCGTATCGACGGCCCCTGCCGCTGCGATTTCCGCTGCGCGATCGGCGCAGTACGTCCAGACGCGACGCAGGAAGCGCATCGCGCCTTCGACGGCGTTGTCCGACCACACGGCCGGGTCTTCCGGCCCACCGACGAACATGACGTAGAGGCGCGCTGTGTCAGCGCCGTATTTGTCGATCAGGTCTTGC
>JAKPSO010000705.1 GCA_029571495.1 Pseudomonadota bacterium | reverse complement strand
TTGTTTTGCGAGCGCACCGCGACGGTCAACTCTGACGTGCGCGCGGCGATGGTGACCGGCAAGTATTCCTTGATCGCAACCGTGCGATCGAGCGTTGCCTCGTACGCGAGGTAGACAATGCCAAAACCGCCCTCGCCGATCAGCCCCGTAATCGCGAAGTCACCCAGCGCAGTGCCAATCGGCAACGCGTCGGGATGATGCTGCGAAGTGGTTTCGGTCAAGGGTGCCGCCAGCAAGGTAAGATGAACGCGTGCGGCGCGCAACATTTAACGAATGAGATATTGGCCCCATTCACCTATGAAAACGCCGATTTGCGAGACGCATTGTACTGGCAGAAATGCTGCGGCGCGCCAATCGGCAAAACGTACAGCACGTCAAAGCTTTTGGATGCACATTTACATTGCTGACTTGTTTTTTGGTTCAACCATGCGAGCAATTGGGTCCGTCTTGCTGGCCGTCGTCGCGCTCTCACCCTGCGGCGCAACGGCCGCTGACACCGCGAGCGCACCGCTTTATCTGAAAGGCGCCGTGCTTGCGATCGACGATTCAGCCGCCATCGTCACGCTTACCGTATCGAATTCGGGCTCGACGCCGCCGCCCGCGCTCTCGCGGTTCGCGCTGCCCAAACAAGCGGGCCCTGGTGCGCGAGACGATGCAGTGGTGATGCTTGGAGCGGCGATTGCCGCTAATAAAGCAATTCCTAAGTGGCAGGTGCGCCTCGATTCCCGCACCGCGCTCACGGCCGTGGGCGTTCCGCCGTTCAACGTTGGCGAAGATATTGCTGTGGTTGGTTACGCGCTCAACGCCGTCGACAAAAACAAAGCGCAGCCGTTATTGCAAGCGCATTACCTGATTGGCAATGGCAAGGTCGTACCGCTTCGCGCTCCGCCGCGCTGACCTAGCGACAAGCGACACGAATTCAACGACCGCTGCGTCCCTATAATTTGCCCCCTTGTTCTCTCTTTAATCGCGCGAGGCGTCGCCTCTCGTGAGGTTTTGCTTTGCCTGAAATTTTTCCACTTCTCCCGGCCGTACCTCGCAACGGTGAACGCGCGCAGATCGCGCGGCCCGCTGGCGCGGGATTGGCGCTTGCGCTTGTGCGCTTGGCCGCGAGTCTGCGGACGCAGAAACGACCGCTGATCGTTACCTGCGCTGATGCGCAAGACGTGCATCACCTGTCGCTCGAAATGGCGTGGTTCGATCCGACACTTCGCGTGCGCGAGTTTTCGGATTGGGAGACGTTGCCGTACGATCACTTTTCGCCGCACCCGGATTTGGTGAGTGATCGACTCAAAGCGCTCTACGCGCTATCGACGAACACCTGCGACATCCTGATCGTGTCGGCTACGACCGCCACGCAACGCCTCGCGCCGCGAAGCTTCGTCGCAGCGCGCACCTTCGCGCTCAAAAAAGGACAAAAGCTCGACGTCGAAAAGCTGCGCCAACAAATGACGCTCGGCGGTTACACGCACGTCACGCAGGTGGTATCACAAGGCGAATTCGCGGTGCGCGGCGGCATCATTGATATCTACCCCACGGGCGGCACGCTGCCGGTTCGCCTGGATCTATTCGACGACGACATTGAATCGATCAAAGCCTTCGAGCCCGACAGTCAACGCACGCTCTATCCGGTCAACGAACTCTCGTTGTTGCCCGCGCGCGAGTTCCCGACCGACGAAGCAGGCCGAACCGTTTTTCGCCAACGATTTAGAGAAATATTCGAAGGCGACCCCTCGAAATCGTCCGCGTACAAGGACGTGTCGAACGGTGTGTTTCCTGGCGGTATCGAGTACTACTTGCCGCTTTTTTTCGAAGCCGCGGAGACGCTCTTTGATTACATCGCACCCG
>JAKPSO010000698.1 GCA_029571495.1 Pseudomonadota bacterium | reverse complement strand
GATGATTTCCTGACCTTTGTCCTGATTCCCGCTCGCGGTTTGCGGATAACCGCAGCACAAATATCCCGGCGGCAGCACGGTTTGCGCGCCGACATGCCAGAGCATGGCTTGCGTGGCGAGACCCACTTGCGAGAACAATCGCTCCGAGCCGCAACCGGGGAAGTAAAACACCGCTTCTTGCTCGTCCGCGTTCAGTTGTGGATTGCGAATGATCGGCACGACCTTGTCGTCTTCGATGTCAAGCAATCTGCGCGCGGTTTGCTTCGGCAATCCGCCGGGCATCGGCTTGTTGATGAAGTGAATGACTTGCGCCTTGATCGGCGGCTTGCCGCCCGTGGTGCTCGGTGGGCGCTTGGTTTGCGAGCCAATCAGGCCGAAGCGCTTCGCAAGCGTGTGTGCGAAGCGCTGCGCGCCGTAGCCCCAGTTCAGCATCGTGCTTTTGAGCAGATTAACCGTAGCCGGATCGCGCACGTTGAGCAGGAGCATCGACGCCGCAGTGCCGGGATTGAATTTCTTCTTGCCCTCTTTGCGCAGCAAATTGCGCATCGCCATCGACACGTCACCGAAATCGATGTCAACAGGACAGGGGTTCACGCATTTGTGACAGACCGTGCAGTGATCCGCCACATCGGCGAGCTCGTCCCAGTGTCGCAGCGACACGCCGCGACGCGTTTGCTCTTCGTAGAGAAATGCCTCGACCAACAAACCCGTTGCCAGAATTTTGTTGCGCGGCGAATACAGCAAGTTTGCGCGCGGCACGTGTGTCGAACACACAGGCTTGCATTTGCCGCAGCGCAGACAATCTTTCACTGAATCAGAAATCGCGCCAATGTCGCTCGCTTCGAGGATCAGCGATTCGCTACCGAGCAATCCGAACGACGGCGTGTAGGCGTAGCGTAAGTCTCCACCGGGCAACAGTTTGCCTTTGTTGAACCGGCCTTCCGGATCAACCTTTTCTTTGTAACGTTGGAATGGTGCGATCTCGTCGTCGGTGAGAAACTCAAGCTTGGTCAACCCGATTCCGTGTTCGCCGGAGATTACTCCGTCCAATGAGCGTGCGAGCGTCATGATGCGCGCGACGGCCGCATTGGCCTCTTGCAACATCTCGTAGTTGTCGCTGTTGACGGGAATGTTGGTGTGCACATTGCCGTCGCCGGCGTGCATGTGTAACGCCACCCACACGCGGCCACGCAGAACTTCTTTGTGAATCGCCTTGAAGCGATCCGCGATGGGCTTCAGCGCTTCGCCCGCGAAGATATCTTCGAGCGGCGCTTTGATCTCGGTGCGCCACGACACGCGAATTTCGTGCGATTGCAACGCACGGAACTTCGTGTCGACATTGTCGAGCAAACCTTGCCAATGCGCGCGGACGTTGGCGATCAGCGTGCTGGCTTCCGCAACTTTTTCTGCGAGAAGTTCTGCCGAAACGCCATACTCTTCGTAGCGATTCTGTGGCATCGGCCCGGCAAAGAACGATTCGAGCGCCGCACAGAGCTTGAGCTTATTGGCAATCGATAGTTCAATGTTGATGCGCTCTATGCCGTCGCAATAGTCACCCATGCGCGGCAGCGGAATCACCACGTCTTCGTTCAGCTTGAACGCGTTGGTGTGCTTCGCAATCGCAGCGGTACGCGCGCGATCTAACCAAAACTTCTTGCGCGACTCGGCGCTCACCGCGACAAAACCTTCGGCGCCGCGCACATTGCAAATGCGCACAACTTCGGACGCCGCTTTGGCCACTTCGTTTTCGTCGTCGCCCACGATGTCACCGATAAGCACCATCTTCGGCCGCCCGTGACGCTTAGCCTTGGTGGCGTAACCGAAGGCGCGCACATAGCGCTCGTCCAAGTGCTCAAGACCCGAGAGCATCACGCGCGTGCTGCCTGTCTTTGGCAGCGCGTCGAGGTAATCCTTCACCTCGACAATCGCTGGTACCGAATCGCGCACTTGACCGAAGAATTCCATGCACACGGTCCGCGTGTGCGGCGGCATCTTGTGCAGCACCCACTTCGACCACGTAATCAGCCCGTCACAGCCTTCTTTCTGTACCCCCGGCAGGCCCGCGAGGAACTTGTCCGTTACGTCTTTGCCGAGCCCAATCTTGCGGAAGCTCGGACCCGGAATTACGAGCGTTTCTTCGCGCAGCATCTTGTTGCGATCAAACTTCGCATCGAAATACTGCAGCCGAAACGTCGCGTTCTTCGCGTCATGAATCTTGCCGAGGTTGTGGTCCATGCGCGTGACTTCTAGCCACTCGCCCTGTGGCGTCACCATGCGCCACTGCGCTAGGTTATCGAGCGCCGTGCCCCAGAGCACCGCCTTCTTCCCGCCGGCATTCATGGCGACGTTGCCACCGATGCAGCTGGCATCTGCGCTAGTTGGGTCGCACGCCCAAACCAAGCCGGCATGCTCGGCGGCTTCCATGGCGCGACGCGTCACCACGCCCGCTTCGCACTCAATTACGCCGTACGGTTCGCTGTGACCGGGCAGCACCTCATACTTCACCGGCGAAATCGTTTCCAGCTTCTCGGTGTTGATGACGGCGGACGCTTTGGTAAGTGGAATTGCGCCGCCCGTGTAGCCTGTTCCGCCGCCACGTGGAATGATCGTGAGTCCCAGTTCGATGCAGCCGTTGACGAGCCCAATGACCTCCTCTTCGGTGTCCGGGTGCAACACAACGAACGGATACTCAACGCGCCAGTCGGTGGCGTCTGTCACATGCGAGACACGGGCCAAGCCGTCAAACGTGATGTTGTCTTTGTGAGTGACCTTGCCAAGTACCTTGACGACGCGCTTACGCATGTCGTAGGTCTCGCGAAACTGCGCTTCGAACTGATCCACCGCGCGTTTCGCACGCACGACCAATTCGCCTACTTTTTCTTTGCGCGAGGCCCCTTCGGCATCCGCCACGTCCACATTGCGACGCTTTTCCACTTCA
>JAKPSO010000695.1 GCA_029571495.1 Pseudomonadota bacterium | reverse complement strand
GCCCGACGACGCGAACGTCATTTTGTTTGGGTTCGACTTGTGAAACGCGAGCACGTCGGCAAAAGACTTGTGCGGCGAATTAGCAGGTACGGCCAGCACGTTTGGCGCTTGCACCGCGACTGTTAAGTAGTCGAAGTCTTTAAGCGCGTCGTAACCGGGGCTCTTCATGAGGTGCGGACCGATAACAAGCGGTCCGAGCGAGGAAACGAGTAACGTGTAACCGTCGGGCGCGGACCGTTTGACCGCTGCCACGCCGAGCGTACCGCCCGCGCCTCCGCGGTTGTCAACCAGAAACGTTCCGCCGAATTTTTCGGTGAGTTTCGGCATTAGCGTACGCGCGATCATGTCCGTCGAGCCACCGGGCGGGAACGGGACGATCATCGTCACCGGTTTTTCGGGCCATGCCGCCAACGCCGTCGTGGAGAGCCCTATCGCGAGCACGCTCGCGAACGATTTGAAGCAGATTCTTTTCAAGCAGTTCTTCCTTTGAACATTTCGCAGTGTCGCTGCGCCATCCGAGGCCGCGCAACTGTGTTGAAACGCGAACAACATCGCTCAAAATGGTAGCGCTACCAGCCGGAGTTTTCGCAATGGTAGCGCTATCAAATTCAACCGTCAAGTCACAGGCATCTCTGCCGGAAATACGGTTAAGTGGTATCGCGTTCGACGATTGAAAAGCCAACGTCCACGATTCGGGTCGTAACCGCTCGACCCTCAGCACGGTCGATGAGAAAACGCGCGGCCTGGTTGCCGATGTCGGCGCCATTGATGCGCACGGTGCTGAGTGCGGGCACCATGTCGGCGAGAAACGGGACGTCGCCAAATCCCATGATCGATAGGCGACTCGGCACCGAAATACTTCGCGCCTTGGCCTCGGTCAGCACTCCCAAAGCGAGCAAATCCGAACTACACACAATCGCATCGACATCGGGGGTTTCAGCGAGCACGCGTTGCATCGCTTCGCGGCCGCTTCTGAGCGTGCGCGACGACCCTACGTTGATCTCCAGCACCTGTCCGAGACCGCGCTTCGCCACGATTTCCGCGAACGCCACCGCGCGGCGATCCGCGCGCTCATCGCTGGCACGAACCATTGCGAATTTGCGCCGGCCCTTGCCGATCAAAAAGTTAGCGACTTCACGCCCGATGTCGGCGTGAGAAAATCCCACCAACATGTCGATCGGCGTAGGCGTGAGATCCCACGATTCGACGACCGGAATACCCGACGCCAAGAGACGCGAGCGCCCTCGCCCGGGCTGCAAAATACCCGTCAAAAATATGCCGTCCGGACGACGACCAATCACCGCCTCAAGCAGTGCCTCTTCACGGTCCAGGGAGTACCCGGACTGTCCAAGCATGAGTTGATAGCCAGCGTCGAACAACGCCCCATTCAACGTCTCAACGGTTTCCATGAACACTGACATCACCGTGCTTGGCACCACCGCCGCGATTAGTCGGCTGCGCGATGACGCTAAGCCGCCCGCCATACGATTCGGCACGTAGCCCGTGCGCTCCACTGCATCGAGCACCTTTTGCAACACTTCGGGCGATACGTGATGCGGCGTATTCAAGGCACGCGACGCAGAGATCGGCGCAACGCCCGCAAGCTTGGCGACGTCACGAAGCGTGATGGCGCCGCTCGTGCGCCGCGAACGTTTGGTGTTGGTGTTGTCGGTCATGCTCTCATAGTGCGTCAGGCACGCGCTCGAACGGTGCCATTCGTTGCGTTCGAGCACGTTGTATTTCTAGACATCAACGATATAATGGTAGCGCTACCAATTGGTTCATTCGAAAGGTGACGCCATGTCAGCGTCACTCATCGCATGATAGTAGGAGATTTTTTAGATGCCTGCCACCGAAACTGCTGCAACCGAAACGCCTAAGTCATCACCGCACACGATTCGTATGCACGAGCGCGACAACGTGGCAATCGTCGGCAACGATGGCGGTCTCGCGGCAGGCACCGTGCTCTCTTCAGGTCTTACGCTACGCGAGCGCGTGCCGCAAGGACACAAGGTCGCGCTCGTTGATTTGCCAGCGGGCGCCGCGGTGCTGCGCTACGGCATACCAATCGGCTACGCGATTAGCGACATCAAAGCGGGAAGCTGGGTGCATGAGCGACTGCTCAACATGCCAGACGCTCGGGGCCTCACCGACCTGCCTATCGCCACCGTCAAGCCACCGGTGCTTCCAGCACTGGAGGGCTACACCTTTGAGGGTTATCGCAATGCGGATGGCTCTGTGGGCACGCGCAATATTCTGGCGATCACGCAGACGGTGCAATGTGTAGCAGGTGTCACGGACTCCGCAGTGCGGCGCATCAAAGAAGAACTGTTGCCGCGGTATCCGAACGTAGACGATGTCGTGGCGCTCGCGCACGGTTACGGGTGTGGCGTTGCCATCGACGCGCCGGGCGCTGAGATTCCGATTCGCACGCTGCGCAACATCAGCCTTAACCCAAATTTTGGTGGCGAGGTAATGGTCGTGAGCTTGGGCTGCGAAAAACTGCAACCCGAGCGCCTCATGCCGCCCGGCACGATCCCGATTGCCGATCAGCGCGCGGGAGCAGAACAAAAGCTTGACGTCGTTTGCTTGCAAGACGACGCTCACGTTGGCTTCATGTCGATGATCGAATCGGTGATGCGGCAAGCGGAAGTTCACCTGCAACGCCTGAACGCCCGCGTCAGAGAAACGGTGCCCGCAAGCGAGCTTGTCGTGGGGGTGCAGTGCGGCGGCAGCGATGCGTTTTCTGGCGTCACAGCGAACCCCGCCGTGGGCTTTTGCACTGACCTTCTTGTCCGCGCCGGAGCAAGCGTCATGTTCTCGGAAACGACGGAGGTGCGCGACGGCATCGACCAGCTCACATCACGCGCCACGACGCCTGAAGTCGCCGATGCGATGATCCGCGAGATGGCTTGGTACGACGCTTACCTCACCCGCGGCGCGGTTGATCGTAGCGCCAACACGACGCCGGGCAATAAGAAAGGTGGTCTGTCAAACATCGTCGAAAAGGCCATGGGCTCTATCGTGAAGTCCGGCTCCGTGCCGATTTCTGGCGTGCTCGCTCCCGGCGAAAAACTCAAGACCAAAGGCCTTACCTACACGGCCACCCCGGCAAGCGACTTTATTTGCGGCACGCTGCAACTGGCCGCAGGGATGAACCTGCATGTGTTCACGACAGGTCGCGGAACGCCGTACGGCCTCGCCGAATGCCCGGTGATCAAAGTGGCCACGCGCACTGACCTCGCGCGCCGCTGGCACGACCTCATGGACGTGAACGCCGGCACCATCGCTGACGGCACAGCGACCATCGAACAAGTCGGCTGGGAACTCTTTCACCTCATGCTCGACGTCGCCAGCGGCCGCAAAAAGACCTGGGCCGAGCAGTGGAAATTGCACAACTCCCTCGTGTTGTTTAACCCGGCTCCGGTGACTTGATCAGACTGAACCGCACGTTCGTCAATCGCAGCTAAATCTAGCTCTAGCGCAATATTCAAACTACATTCCCGCCGCAAGCACAACCGTCACCGCCGCCGATGATCGCATTGCCTACGTGCGCGTCTCGTCCTGCTATTTACCGCTTGCAATTCCCATTAGCGACGCAAAAGTGCTGACCTGCCGCCAAAAGCCGATGACTGAAATTGTCATTTTGTTCACGGAAATTGAAACAACACATGGCGACAAGAGGTTGGGTTTTAGCTACTCGAAACGCGTTGGGGCCCCGGACAATTTGCTCACGCCAAAGAAATTGCGCCAGCACTCATCGGCGAAGACCCGAGTGACATCGGCCGCTTGTGGGCCAAACTTTGTTGGGCTGGTGCATCTGTCGGCCGCAGCGGATTGTCCACGCAAGCCATCGGCGCGTTCGACGTTGCGCTGTGGGACCTGAAAGCGAGGCGCTCGGGCTTATCGTTGGCAAATCTGCTGGGGGCACATCGCGAATCTGTGCGCTGCTACAACACCTCTGGCGGCTTTTTGCACACGCCGATTGATCAACTGATGGTCAACGCGGCGGCGTCTATCGCGCGAGGCATTGGCGGCATCAAGCTCAAAGTCGGGCAACCTGATCAGGCGCTGGATATT
>JAKPSO010000692.1 GCA_029571495.1 Pseudomonadota bacterium | reverse complement strand
GAGAACAACCAGATCGTGATTCGCCCGATGAACTACCTAGCGATGAGCTACGACCATCGCATCATCGACGGCCGCGAAGCGGTGCTGGCGTTGGTCGCTATGAAAGAAGCGTTGGAAGATCCGGCTCGGTTGTTGTTGGATCTGTGATGTTTACTGACACACCTACCTCGGTGCGTGTTTGGCAGGTACTTTTTGCGCTGATAGCGTTATCGAACCTGCCTGGCGTTTTCGCTTCGGTTGATTCGTCGCTAGTGGGATGGATGGGCTTCGTTGGGTTTGGGCTATTCGCGATTTCGTATGAATTTCGTCATCGCCGAATCGTCGTCGCTCAAAAAGGCGACGTCCAAAGCATGAATGCCTATGAAAAAGTCACGATGTTCGTAGGTGGCGCCCTGATTGTGATCCGGCTGCTTGCTCGCGTCGCCGCATAGGGTCAACTGCGGTATTGAGATTGCACCCTACCGGCGAGGATGTAGCCCGGAGGAGCGAAGCGCGTCCGGGGCTCGCTGTGGCAAACGCGCTCGATGTGAAATGCCTTGACGCGCTTCGCTTCTCAAGGCTACGTATGAACGAATCGCCACGGATGGCGACAGGAAAACAAAATGGATCAATTTGACGTTGTTGTGATTGGTGGCGGCCCCGGTGGCTATGTGGCGGCGATTCGTGCTGCGCAGTTGGGCTACAAGGTTGCGTGTATCGACGATTGGAAGAACGCGGCGGGCAAGCCTGCGCCGGGCGGAACGTGTACAAACGTCGGTTGCATTCCATCGAAAGCGCTGCTGCAATCGTCGGAACATTTCGATCATGCGCAACATCATTTCGCTGAACACGGCATTACCGCCACCGGCGTGAAGATGGATGTGGCGAAAATGATCGCGCGCAAAGACACCGTTGTGAAGCAAAACAACGATGGCATCCTCTACCTGTTCAAGAAAAACAAGGTTACGTTCTTTCATGGTCGCGGCTCATTCACGGGCGCGCCGAAAGACGGTGTGTATCAAATCGATGTGAGCGAACCGGCCAAGACTTCGATTGCTGGTAAACACATCATCATCGCTACTGGTTCTAACGCGCGCGCACTGCCCGGCGCTGCGTTTGACGAGAAGCTCATCCTGTCGAACGACGGCGCATTGCGCATCGACGCGGTTCCGGCGAAGCTTGGCGTCATTGGCGCGGGTGTGATCGGCCTTGAAATGGGCTCGGTGTGGCGTCGCTTGGGTAGTGACGTCACGGTGCTCGAAGGCTTGCCTGCGTTCCTCGGCGCAGTGGATGAGCAAGTCGCGAAAGAGGCGCAAAAGCTCTTCACCAAACAAGGTCTCAAGATCAGCCTCGGCGTGAAAGTCGGCGCGATCAAAACGGGCAAGAACAACGTGACGGTGGAATACACCACGGCCGAAGGCAAAGCGGAAACGGCAACGTTTGACCGCCTGATCGTCTCGATCGGCCGTACGCCGAACACAAATGGACTCAACGCCGACGCAGCGGGCGTGAAGCTCGATGAGCGTGGCTTCATCACGGTCGATGCCGATTGCAAAACCAGCGCCCCGAATGTGTGGGCCGTGGGTGACGTGGTGCGCGGCCCGATGCTCGCGCACAAGGCCGAAGAAGAGGGCGTGGCCGTTGCCGAGCGCCTCGCGGGTCAGCATCCACATATCGATTTCAATTGCATCCCTTGGGTGATCTACACGTCACCGGAAATTGCGTGGGTTGGCCAAACCGAACAGCAATTAAAGGCCGCAGGCGTGGCGTACAAAGCCGGCAGTTTCCCGTTCATGGCCAACGGTCGTGCGCGCGCGTTGGGCAACACCGACGGCTTCGTGAAGATCCTCGCAGACGCGAAGACCGACAAAGTGCTCGGCATGCACGTGATTGGCCCGATGGCGTCTGAACTCGTGGCTGAAGGCGTGATGGCGATGGAATTCGGCGCGTCGTCGGAAGACATCGCACGCATTTGCCACGCCCACCCGACGCTCTCGGAGGCGACAAAAGAAGCGGCGTTGGCGGTCGATAAGCGGACGTTGAATATGTAGGGCCTCGGCTTCGTGGCGATCGTTCGTTGACGAAGGATCGAAGCCACGAATGTGATTGAATGAGCCCCTTTCACACATCGTAGGGC
>JAKPSO010000685.1 GCA_029571495.1 Pseudomonadota bacterium | reverse complement strand
GGGCTACGACACTGAGACGGCCGCCGCGATTACGGCAGCTTCAGCCACCATCGGCCCGATCATTCCGCCGTCGTTGCCGATGATCATTTACGGCGTATCGGCCGAGGCGTCCATCGGCGATCTGTTTTTGGGTGGTGTGATACCGGGTTTGTTGATGGCCGTGGCGCTCATGATCATGGTGCGCGCGATTGCCATTCGTCGCAATTTGCCGCGTGCGCCGTTCCCGTCACTCGCTGAAGTGTGGACCGCGTTTAAGGGCGCATTCTGGGCGCTGATGTGTCCGGTCGTGCTATTCGGCGGCATGATGAGCGGCTACTTCACGGCGACGGAATCGGCTGCGGTTGCCGCGTTTTACGCGCTCGTCGTCGGCCTCGGTTACCGCGAGTTTCGTGTGCGCGATTTGCCCCGCATTGTGCTCGACACGGTGGAGACGACGGGCGTGATGATGGCGCTGGTGATGAGTGCGGCGCTCCTTGCGTACGCGCTGTCGCTCTCGCGTCTGCCGCAAGAGTTTGGCGGTTGGCTTACCGCGACGGTGAAGTCGCCGCTGATGTATTTGCTGCTCGTGAACGTCATTTTGCTCATCGTTGGATGCTTCATGGAAGCGATTGCCGCGATGCTTATTTTGATTCCGATTTTGGTGCCGCCCGCGCTGGTGCTTGGCATTGATCCGATTCAGTTCGGCGTGGTCGTGGTGCTCAATCTTATGATTGGCACTATCACACCACCCGTAGGGATAGTGCTGTTCGTCACTGCGCGCGTGGCGAATCTGCCGTTCGCAGCGCTGTGTCGCGCCACGTTGCCATTTCTCTGGCCGCTGATCGCGGTGCTAGTCGCGATTACCCTAGTGCCAAGTCTTACGACGTGGTTACCGCAGGTGATGCGCTAAGTCAGCTACTTCATGCATTCGGCCACTATGGTTTGAATCTGCGCGGGGCTGCGCGTGCGGGTAGGGCTCAGCGCGTTGAGAGTGACGGAGTCGCCCGTCACGCCGCGCAGGCCGCGGAGCGCGAGTTGTACGTCGGTTGCGCTCACTGTTCCGTCGCCGTCAATGTCGAAGTTCTTGCCTTGAATGTAGGTCACTATATCGGCGGGCAACGTCCGCGTTGCCGCACCGGCGAATGTCAAGCCACTGGTCAAACTCGGGCCGCGGAACCCCATCGCGTAGCGAACCAAGAGCACGCCATCGATCGCCGGGTTGAAAGCGGCGTCGCCGTCGATGTCGAGCGAGCATTGCAGCGGCGTGCCGGTTTGTTCAACCAGCACTGGTGTGCCGGCAACGGTAATGGTGGCCGCGCGCGGCGTGCCGGCGTTCGCGGCAACCGTAAGTGAAAGTCGCGTCGTGCCACTTCCGCTCGTCGTGACCGGTGTGATCCACGAGGTGGATGACGACGCTGTCCACGCGCAACTTGCAAGCGTCGCAGAGATGTTGACGGTGACCGTGCCCCCGTTGCTGGATGCGCCAACCGGGACCGGCGACACCGCGTACGAACAGGCCGGCGCTGTGCCGACCGTTGCGCGAAACACGCCGCGCCCGTGGGTAGCGGCCAATAAGTTATTGCCGCTTTGCCAGGCGAGGTCTTCGACTGAGACGTTGGCGGGACCGTCGGAGGCGGCCTTCCAGGTTACGCCAAGGTTTTCGCTCGCGAACAGTCCGACTTCGGTGCCCACGTATAGCCAGTTCGCGTTGCTGGGGTGACGTGCGATGGCGCGAATCGGGCTCTGTGGCAGCGCCGTACCGATATTGCTACAGATCGGCGTGCTCGTTGTGTCGAGCTTCCAGAAATTGTTGATGTCGTAGCCGCCGTGTCCGACGTACGCGATATTGGAATTATTGGGATCGACCAAGATGCGCAGAACTTGTCGATAAAAGACCGGGTAGGCGGGACTTGATGACGCGCAGGTAATTTCAGTCCATGTGCTGGGCGACCCACTCACCGCGTTAGTGGATTTGAAAACACGGCCATCGTTGTGTCCGACGTACATAACCTCCGAGTTCGTCGGCGAGATAGCGATGGCGCTGATGAACGCGAAATAGGGGTCGGCGGAGACTGAGGAGTTGCGATCAGCGGCCTGTGCGCGAGAGATGCTCCATGTCGGTGTCGTAGCTTTCACGTTGCTGCTCACCCATAGTCGCAACGCGCCGCCATACAAACGCGAAGTATTGTTCGGGTCGAGCGCCATCGGCGCGATGAAATTGGCGTTCTCGGTACCTGGTGCGCTGTTGGTCGTACAGCCGCTGTAGGCGTCGGCGATGCCGTCGCAAATGGAGTTCGCAAAGCTGCCGTTGGTGGCGCGATGTACGGCGAGAAAAACGTATTCGCCGTACAGGTAGTTTGCGTCGAGCGGATCAACGGCGGAAGCGCCACCGTCACCGCCATAGACGGCTGACCAGTTGGTGCCTGTTCCTGACCATTTGATCGAACCATTGTCTTGCGTGCCGCCGTAGACGGCGGTGACGTTAGCGGCCACGCCAAGAAACTGCGTGACACCGAGGCCGTTGTTGACGTTTGTCCAACCACCAGCCGGGCAGCTGCTGGTGTTTTGCGCGACCAGCGCGTCGATGTTGGCAGCCTTGTAGATGCCGCCGTCGTTGCCCCAGTAAACAGTGCGCGCGGTCGACGCATTGAAATCGCTTGATTCGACGATGGTGTGGTTGTCGGCGTGCGGCTGAATAGGCGCGCAGAACCAACGATTGACCCGCGTGAACGTCGCGCCGCCATCAGTGCTGCGATAGTTTTCGAGGCCACCCACAAGCAACGTGTTTTGGTTGGTGGGATCGACCCAGAGCGCGTTGTTGTACCAACCTTGTCCGGCGAGATGAAACGGTGTGGCTTTCGCGGTCCAGGTCGCGCCACCGTCGGCGGACGAATAGACGCGACCATCCTGTGTTCCCGTGTTGAGGCTGCTGACCACCGCGTACAAGAGTCCCGTCGTGCGCGCCCACGCAACTTCCACGCGACCCCAGTCTGTCCCTACGGGCGCAGCGGTTGTCGGAACCACAACCGTAGTAAACGTGGTTCCGCCGTTGCTACTTCGCTCAATATTGCCGTCGTCACGACCCGCAACTATGCGCAACGGATTGGTCGGGTCAATCTTGATGTCGAGCACGCGCGCGGCGCTTTGCTTTGTCCACGTGGCGCCGCTGTCCGTAGTGCGATAAATTCCGCCGCCGGTCGCAGCAAACACGATCGCTGGATTCGTGGGATGTATCGCCAGTCGATTCACGTACGACCAGTCGCCGCTGCTTGCGGGCGACGCGTTGCCCAGTTGATACCAAGACGAGCCGCCGTTCGTAGTCTTGTATACGCCCGCACCACGAATGGCGTCGTAGTTGTAAAAACCTTCGCCCGTGCCTACGTACATGATGGCGGGATCGAGAGGGTTGATCACAATCGACGAGACACTGATCGTCGCGCCAAACGATGCGACGGGGCTCCACGCGTTGCCCGCGTTCGTGGTTTTCCAAATCCCGCCGCCTACCGAGCCTGCGAAAAGGGTATTCGGTTGCCCCGGCACGTTTGCGATGGTGCGCACACGACCACCGATGTTGCCTGGTCCTAGGCTTGTCCACGACGCGGAATTGATCCCGGCGTCTAAGGGCTCGATGGGCTGCCCTTTTGTCGACGGCGCGACAACATCCTGTGCTCGCAGCATCTGCTCGCGTGCGGCGATCGCGTTGCTCAATCCTTGCGGGTCAACCTTGCCGTCGCTACCTCTGCGTTGGGCCTCGCGAAAGGTCGCTAGTTCACCCGGGTGATCAGGCTTCGGTTGTAGCGCCTTCACCATCGTGCGTTGCAAGCGCGACTCGGACATCGTGCACAGGTCGACGTTGGACAGGCCGCGCGTGAGCTTGACCCTCGCGAGGGTCGGTGCATTGAGCTTCAGTAGGTCGGATAAGTAATTGAATGTCCAGTCGGTATTGACGTCACAACGCGAAGACGTGATGCCCGGCGGCACGATCGCCTCGATGTCTGGCGTGGCGCTAACGGGAAGCGCCAAGAGCACAGCGAGAAAAGGCAACGCTCGTGCTAGCAGGCAACGCGCCGTCCCCGAGTGCGCAAAAGGTGTGTGAATCATGGCGATGGCTCTATCGGAGGCCAGAAAAATCCGAGAAATCGTGGGCCGATTGTAGGGACGACCGCCGCGAAAGTCACCTACCGAGCGGTGCCAGAGACAGTCGCCCCTGTTCGCGATGACAGTTGCCGCGCGAGGA
>JAKPSO010000674.1 GCA_029571495.1 Pseudomonadota bacterium | reverse complement strand
CGTGCGCATGCCTTTGACCGGCTCCATGTCCTTGATCGCGATCGGCAAACCCGCGAGCGGCGACGTAGGCAATCGGGCCGCGCGGCGCGCATCGACAGCGTCGGCATTGGCGTACGCGCCGTCACGATCAAAAGTGACGATGGCGTTGAGCGCTGGATTTGCGCGATCAATTCGCGCGAGGAACGCGTCAAGCAATTCGCGCGCAGAAACCTGTCGCGACGCGAGTAAGCGTGAAAGCTCAGGAACAGACGTGAAGCACAGATCGGTCATAACAGCTTTTTAGCGCTATCGACCGTAGAGCGGCCGTTACAGGAGGTTTTTCCACTTAGTCGATAGAGAGCTTTTTTGGGCGCTAATGACCGTAGAACGGTCGTTAGCGCCTCAAAGCTGTTTACCCGCATCACATAGCACTCGTTGCAGCGGGCTCGCCCGCTATTGAGTGTTGCGACGCGCAATCGCGGGCAAGCCCGCTCCCACAGCGCCGCTCACAGTTCACTGCTGACGGCTCACTGCTCACTGCTTCTGAATATTCCAGTACGCCGAACCTGCGGTCTTCAGCACGCCAGAAATGTTCTTGCGCGTCGCCGCTGGGTTCTTGTATTCGCCGAGGATGGCATGCGTGCCGATTTGTGTCGCGCGAACTTGCACGGCCTCTGCGATACGTTTCTTGTCAGCGTCGGTCGTAGCGTGCGCGTACTGCTCACGAAGCTTTTCAAGTTCGGCATCGGTCGCCCAACCAGCCCAACCCTTTTCGCCATTGCCACCGAGTGGCGCAGCGGTCAGCGGGTTCATGATGTCTGCCCCCACCCATGCAGTCAGGAAGATGTTCCAGCCACCCTGCTCCACGGGCTCTTTCTTCGAGCGACGCGCAACGAGTGAGCCCCAATCCATCGTGACCAAATCCACTTTGAAGCCGGCCTGACGAAGGAGCTGTGTCGCTACCAATGGCAGCTTGTGGATGGACTGCAAATCGGTCGGGCGCATGATCAAAATAGGTTTGCCGTCGTAGCCCGATTCTTTGAGCAACTGTTGCGCTTTTGCCATGTTGCCCTTGACCATGAACTCGCTGCCTTTCGGGCTTGCGAGCGGCGTGCCGCACGGATACATACTTGGGCAGGTCGAGAACATGCCTTCGTTTTCTGGACCCACCTGGGCGCGCAAGAACGCTTCTTGGTTCATTGCCCACATCGCCGCCTCGCGCACTTTCACGTTGTTGAACGGCGGCACCAAATGGTTGAAGCGCATCACGTACTGGTAGTTCACCGTGCTCACGTCGACAACGCTGACACGTGGGTCTTTACGCAGTTGTGGATATTGCTCAAACGCGGGCTGTTCGATCATGTCGATCTCGCCCGCAAGCAGCGCATTGAGCTGCGTTTGTGCGTCTTTGAGCGCGAGCCACTCGACGCGATCAACGTACACTTTTTTGCCGCCCGCCAGACCTGACGGCGGTTCGCTGCGCGGCACGTACTTCGTGTTCTTCAAATAGATCGACTGCACGCCGGGCTTGTATTCGTCCTTCTTGAACACGAATGGGCCGGAGCCGGTGTAATCGTCGATCACCTTGAACGGGTCCGTCGCCGCGACGCGCGCAGGCATGATAAACGCTGGATTCGACGATGGTTTGCCGAGCGCTTCCAGCACGATGCCGGTGGGCTCTTTGAGCATCATGCGGAAAGTCTTCGCGTCCGGCGCGTCCATCTTGTCAACAAACGTCATGAGCTTTTGACCGTAACCGTCACGTGCGCCCCAACGCTTGATCGACGCGACGCAGTCTTCGCCGGTCACCGGTTTGCCATCGTGAAACTCAAGCTTGTCGCGCAACGTGAACGTGTAGGTTTTGCCGTCGGGACTCACCACCCATTTGTCGACCATCTGTGGTTTGATCGCGCCTTTTTCGTCGGTGGCGAAGAGCGTGTCGTACACCATGTAACCGTGGTTACGCGTGATGTAAGCGGTGACATTGAACGGATCAAGGTTCGCAGGGAAGGCGTGCGGTGCAACCTTCAACACTTTTTGCTGCGCAGCAGCAGGTAGCGCGGCCGCGCAGGCGAGAAGCACTGCTGCGGCGAGTTTCACAAATTTCATAGACCTCTCCAATCGACAATCAAAAGGGTTACTTGCAAATTCATTGTAGGCGCGCGGGAAACGACTGCCTAGCGCCAAATGTGAGTTTTGAGACGTTTGTACTGCGCGATGGCTCAGTCAACCTTCGCGCCCGAGGCCTTCACGACTTTCGCCCACTTGTCGATTTCCGCCTTGATGTGCGCGGCGAATTGCTCTGGTGTGTTGCCCACGGCCACCGCGCCTTGACCGGCGAGGCGCTCTTTCATATCCGCCGTTTGCAGCGACTTCGCGATGGCGGCGGAGAGCTTATCGACGATGTCTTTCGGAGTACCTGCCGGTGCCAACACGCCAAACCATGAGCTGGCTTCGAACGCCGGCAACCCGGATTCCGCGATGGTCGGCACACCAGGCAGCGCGGGCGAGCGCTTGTCGCTCGTGACAGCGATCGCCTTGAGCTTGCCGCCGCGAATGTGTTGAATCACCGACGGCGCGTTGTCGAACATCACGTTCACTTGGCCGCTGATCACGTCCGGCAGCGCAGCCGAGGAGCCCTTGTACGGTACGTGCGTCATTTGCACGCCTGCCAACTGTTTGAACAACTCGCCGGAGAGGTGAATTGAGGTACCGCTGCCGCTCGACGCAAATGTCACTTTGTCCGGCGCCTTTTTGGCTGCGTCGACCAAGTCTTTCACGCTGTTGATCGGAAACGACGGCGCAGCGACTAAGACGTTAGGAACGCCTGCTACCAACGAGACGGGAGCGAAATCCTTCACCGCGTCGTACGGCATTTTCGGATAAAGCGAGACGTTGATCGCGTGGGTACCTACAGTGCCCATGAGGAGCGTGTAGCCGTCGGCCGGCGATTTCGCGACGGCGTCTGAGCCGATATTGCCGCCAGCGCCCGCCTTGTTCTCGACGAACACCGCTTGCCCGAGCGACTTCTGCAAGTCTGCCGCCACCGCACGCGCCAAAATGTCCGTGGTTCCACCAGCCGGGAACGGAACTATCATTTTGATTGGCTTAGTGGGGTACTGCGCGTGGGCTGTTCCTGCGAGCGCAAACATAGCGCCGAACGCGACGGCAAGTGCCGCGCTTACTGTTTTTGATTTCATTCTGTCCTCCTTTGAATTCTTGTCGTGTTGTATATCAGAAAGTCCGCCGCACGACGTAGCGAGAGCCCGTCAGGCTAGGCAAAAATGTCTGAAAACACCGGAACGTACTTGCGGTACGTGAGGATTTTTCGGACATTTTTAACGACGCTTCACGGGCTCGCAGTAGTCGTGCGGCGGACTTTTAGATGCGTCGAGCGTTTTGCACACCCTTCACCTGTGACACCTGCGCCAATGCGCCTTTGAGCTGATCGATGCTTTTCACTTCTGCGGTGAACTTCATCTTCGCGACGTAATCGCGGCTTAGCGTGTTGACGGCGGTGACGTTAATTTTTTCGCGCGCAAGTACGTCAGAGATATCGCGCAGCAGACCTTGCCGATCATGCGCGATTACTTCTACTTGCACGCTGAACAAATCATTCTGTGCGGCTTCGCCCCACCCCGCTTCGATGATACGGTTCGGTTCTGTCGCTTGCATGCGCAGGACGTTCGAGCAATCAGCGCGGTGAATGGTGATGCCTTTCAGCCGCGTCACAAAACCGACTACTGGGTCCGGTGGGACTGGCTTGCAGCACTTCGCGAGCCCCGTCATCAGTTTGTCGACGCCGACGACCAAGATGCCACCGCTGCCAGCTTTTGCGCGGCTTCTCGTCGTGTGCATCTCGCCGCGTGCGTCGGTTGTCGGCGGCGCTTCGACGAGCCCTGCGGCTTTGCGAACCGCGACATCGAGTTCGCGTGAATTCAGTTCCGCTCTACCCACCGCGGCGAAGAACTCATCCTGCGTTTTGAAACCCGCGTCGTGCGTGAGCTTGTCAAGATTGAGCGCGGTGAGGCCACGTCGCGCCAAGTCCTTTTCGACGATGGCGCGCCCCGAAGCAAGCGTTTCTTGAATCTCAAGACTATTGAACCATTGCCGCACTTTGCCGCGAGCGCGATGGCTGCGCAGGTATCCGGTGTCGGGATTGAGCCAATCGCGCGACGGGCCGCCCTCCTTCACCGTGACGATATCCACGCGCTGGCCGTTTTTGAGTGGTGTGTTGAGCGGCACCATAGCGCCGTCCACTTTCGCGCCACGACAACGGTGCCCGATGCCTGAGTGGATCGCATACGCGAAATCCACCGGCGTTGAATCTTTCGGAAGGTCAATGATCTTGCCCTGCGGCGTCAATACAAAGATCGTTTCTTCAAACAACGACGCCTTGAAGCCAGACAGCATTTCGCCCGGCGAGCTGACTTCCTTGCCCCACGACAACACTTGCCGCAAACTGGAAATTTTCTCGGCGAACGCGGCGTCGTCACCCGCCTTGCCGCCCTCTTTGTAATTCCAATGCGCTGCAACGCCGTACTCACAATGTTCGTGCATTTCCATCGTCCGAATCTGGACTTCAACGGCACGATTCTGCGGACCGATCACGCTGGTGTGCAGCGAGCGGTAGTTGTTGGCTTTCGGCTTCGCGATGTAATCGTCGAATTCGCCGGGAATTGGCTGGAACATACTGTGCACGATGCCCAGCGTTGAGTAGCAATCCTTAAGGTCCGGCACGATCACGCGAACCGCGCGAATGTCGTACAGCTCCTCGATCGCACAGCGTTTGCGTTGCAGCTTGTCGTAGATCGAATAAATGTGCTTCGACCGCCCTGTAATTTCGCCGGGGATATGCGCCTTGGACAGAGCGTCGCGCAGCATTGCCTTCGTGGTGTCGATGTAGGCTTCACGCTCGATACGCGTCTCGTCGAGGTAACGCGCTATGCGGTGGTATTCGTTGGGCTCCAAGAGCCGCAACGACAAGTCTTCAAGCTCCCACTTCAGTCGCCACAGCCCAAGCCGGTTGGCCAGTGGCGCAAAGACGTCCATCACTTCACGGGCTTCAGCCTTCGCGCTGTCGTTGCGGCGCGCCTCGCTCGACAAGGCCGCTGCGCGTAGCGACACCAAACGTTCAGCGAGTTTGATGAAAACGACGCGAAGATCGTCGACCATCGCGAGCAGCATTTTGCGCAGCGCCTCGGTCTGTTGCGCTTGTTGTGCCGGTGTAATCGGCGCCGCAGAAGATTTGGTCAGGCCCTGCATCGAGGCCATACGATGCACACCAGAAAACAGTTTGCCGACTTCTACCCCGAACGCAGCGCTCACCAAGTCCGCCGTCGCGGCGTCTGCGGGTAGCGGCGTCAGGTACGCCGCAGCAACACAATCCTCGTCTAATTGCAGAAGCTGCATGAGCTCCGCCGCTGCCGCGCCGCGCGCGGCGGCCGGTTGGCCCACGCGAATGGCGACCCACCCCGGAATGTCTGTTGGGCGCTGGATCGCGACGGTAGTGGCAGCGGTTTTCTCCGGCATGTGCGGATTATGTCGGAGTTCTATTTACGCAGCATGAATGCGACCCCACTGCGGATCTGGCCGACGCGCGCCAGAGTCTAAGGCCGAATCGAAATAAACGCAGCCATGCGGCCCGTCACTTTGTCGCGTCGATGCGAGTAGAAATACACTGGCTCGGAAACGGTGCAGCGACCGCTACTGCTGATCTGCGTCACGCCAACGGCGTTCAATCGTTGCGTCGCCAGCCCAAACATGTCGCACAGAAATTTTCCCGCCGTCTCGCGCGGAACGAAAAACTTCGCGGCTGACGATGCAACGTCAACAAACGCCTGCCTCACATCGTCGCCCACTTCAAACGCCTGCGGCCCGATGCACGGGCCAAGCCACGCCACGATGTCTTCGGGCTTGCAGCGCATGTGCTCAACTGTGCGCTCCAGCACACCGCCGGACAACCCGCGCCAACCGGCGTGCGCGCCGCCGACGGCGGCACCATCCCGGGCGGCGAACAGTACCGGCATGCAGTCGGCCACCTTAATGCCACAGACTAACCCCGGCGTGTGGCTCACGATAGCGTCGCCTTGAATCGTCGTCGCGCCGAGGGGCTCGTTCGCAGGCAAATGCTCCGCGTGGTGCACGTCAACGCCGTGCACTTGATACACCCAACGAATGGTGGCGGCGTTCACGCCCAGCGCGGCCGCAACCAAGCGCTCATTCGCGGCGACGTCCGCGCGATGGTCGGCCGTGGCGTAGCCAAGATTGAGCGAGTCGTATGGCGCAACACTGACTCCCCCGACGCGCGTGGTCATCGCGGCGAAGACATTGCTCGGCGCGCCCCAATCAGGCGTGATGAGTTGCGGTATCGAAACTGATCTAGTCACGAACGTAAATCACTTCGATACCACTCTCGTCGAAGTCGTCATCAAAATCGTCTTCGTCCTCATCGTGCACACGCACGTTGTCGCGCTCAGCGCGGAGTTGCCGCAGAAGATATTTGAAATCACTCGCCATGGGCGCAACAAAGCGCATGGGCTTGCCGGTCACCGGATGCGTGACGGTCAAGCGCCATGCATGCAACGCTTGTCGTCCGAACATCGTGTCGCCGCGCTTGCCGTACGTGGCGTCGCCCACGAGCGGGCGCGCGTTGGCCGAGAGATGCACTCGAATTTGATGCGTACGTCCGGTCTCCAATTTGCATTCGAGCAACGTGTAATGACGACCACGCAGCGCCGGGCCGCCGAAGTGTTCGCGCGGTTTGTAATGCGTCACCGCGGGCTTGCCGCCCATGACGACGATCGCCATCTTGGTGCGATCCTTACCGTGGCGACCAATCGCACCTTCGACGGTGCCGGGCTTTTTCACTTCGCCGTGCACAAGCGCAAGGTATTCGCGCGACGCGGCGTGCGTTTGCAGTTGCCGCACAAGATGGGTCTGTGCCTGCACGGTCTTTGCGACCATCATCACGCCGCTCGTGTCTTTGTCGAGCCGATGCACTATGCCCGCGCGCGCGACGTTGGCGAGTTGTGGCGCGTGGTGTAGCAGCGCGTTGAGGAGCGTGCCGTCGCGATTGCCGGCACCGGGATGCACGACTAAGCCCGCCGGTTTGTTGATGATGAGCAGATGCTCGTCCTCAAACACGATGTCGATCGGAATGTCTTCCGGTTCGGCCGTCGTTTCGACCTTTGCGTCGGGCAAGCGCGCGACGAGCGATTCGCCGCCTTCGAGCTTTGATTTGCCTGCGCGCACTTCGCCATCGACTTCGATATGGCCTTCGTCGAGCCAAGCTTTTAGACGCGCGCGCGAGTGTTCGGGGAACAGCTGCGCGAGCGCCGCGTCCAAGCGCATACCGGCCATGTTGAACGGAACGGTGATCGGATCGGTCACAACCATGCTCCCGGCGCGCGCGCGACCGCGAACGTCGCCACAATGGCGTCATTGCCGAGTCGGTGAGGCCATCGGACGACGGCACCTATAATCAGGGTCATATTTTGGATGTGTCAATCTGGCACGTTGGATTTTCAGGGATTGCCATGCTTCTTGCCGCGAAACTAAACGCGAAAGTACAAACGTTTGTCGTCATGATTGCGGCGACGGTGCTGCTGTCTGGATGCGGTGGCTGGTTCAGCGGCGTCTTCGCCAAAACTGAAGAGCCCAGCAAGATGGCTGTGGAAGCATTGTATAAGCGGGCCAAGGATGCGCTGATGTCGGGCAGCTATGCCGAGGCGATCAAGCTCTACGAAACGCTCGAATCGCGCTTCCCGTACGGCGTGCAATCGCAACAAGCGATCATCGACACCGCTTACGCTCAATACAAGCTCAACGAACGCACGCAGGCCATCGCTTCGGCAGATCGCTTCATCAAGCTCTACCCGAACCACGAAAACGTGGACTACGCGTACTACATCAAAGGCCTTGCGAACTTCATCGAAGACTTGGGACTGCTCTCGGTCTTCGCCACGCAAGACCTCTCCGAACGCGACCAAAAATCCGCTCGCGAGTCGTACAACACGTTTAAGACGCTCGTCGAGAAATTCCCGCAAAGTAAGTACAACGCCGACTCGAAGCAACGCCTGCGCTACCTCGTGAATGCGCTCTCGCAAAACGAAGCGCACATCGCTCGCTACTACTACAACCGCGGTGCCTATCAAGCCGCGATCAACCGTGCGCAGAGCTGCCTGACCAACTTCCCGAACACGCCCGCCAACGAAGAAGCGCTGCGCATCATGGTGCAAAGCTACACCGCGATGGGTAATACGCAACTCGCGACTGACACCGATCGCATCTACAAATCTACGTTCAACCGCGACGCCAGAACCGTTGGCGATCCGTGGTGGAAGTTCTGGTAGCGCGCTAAGCCGCGGTGTGTGTGCGCGGTCGCCACTCGTCCAACGCGCGTCGGCCTGACTTTTTGACGCAGGTTCCGCAGTGACGCAGATTCCGCAGATTTCACGCAGATTGCCGCTGATTTCTGTTGGTTGACCTTGTGCTCGTCGCCAAAAATAATCTGCGTAAATCAACTGAGACATCTGCGAAATCTGCGTCAAAAACTTGCGCGTTGATGTCCTGCGCGCATATCGCGATGGATCCGTTTTTACAGCTTTACGCCACAAACGACAGGCGAACGCCCGTTTCAGTCGTTTTTTTCTAGTACTCGACTCATAGCTTTGTTGAGCTGTATACGCTGCTGGCTGGTCGTTAGCGCTGAAAAGCCATTCACGCTGACACCGCCGCTCGCATGCACTCAAGCGCGTGCCGCTTGATCTATCTCAAGCCAAATCCCTGAAATAAGCAATATTCTGCCTACTTGCCGTTTACGCAAGTGCATTATGTTGCATTTTCATGCCGCACCGCACTGCGCACGGGCTTCACCCATCGACCATTGCGGAGAGACCATGAGCCAACCCGAGATCCTGACCGAAGACGACGCAGCGATTCACGACGAACGTTTCGTGCAAGTCAAATACGACGCGTCGATCCCGAACAACGTCAACCTTGAGAGTGATCGCCAGCTGCAGCGCGCGCTCGAAGAATGGCATCCGGCGTATCTCGATTGGTGGAAGGACATGGGGCCCGATGGCTTTCAAAACGCGGACGTTTACTTGCGCACCGCGGTCGGCGTCGACCCCGCGGGTTGGGCGAAGTTTGGTCACGTCAAAATGCCCGATTACCGTTGGGGCATTCTGCTCGCGCCGAAAGTCGAAGGTCGTACGATTCCCTGTGGTCGTCACAAAGGTCAACCCGCGTGGCAAGAAGTGCCGGGTGAATACCGCGCACTATTACGCCGCTTGATCGTCGTGCAAGGCGACACCGAGCCCGCGTCGGTCGAGCAGCAGCGCTTCCTCGGCCGCACCGCGCCGAGCCTCTACGACATGCGCAATCTATTTCAAGTCAACGTCGAAGAAGGCCGTCACCTGTGGGCGATGGTGTATCTGCTGGTTAAACACTTCGGGCGCGATGGCCGCGAAGAAGCGCAAGCGCTCCTCGAACGACGCAGCGGCGAGAAAGACAATCCGCGCATCCTCGGCGCGTTCAACGAGCGCACGCCAGATTGGCTCTCGTTCTTCATGTTCACCTACTTCACCGACCGCGACGGCAAGATGCAACTCGCCGCGCTCGCCGAAAGCGGATTCGATCCACTGTCGCGCAGCTGCCGCTTCATGCTCACCGAAGAAGCGCACCACCTCTTCGTCGGCGAAACCGGCGTCGGCCGCACCATCGAGGCCACCTGCGCCGCGATGAACAAAGCGGGCATCACCGACCCGTACGACGTTGAGCGCATCCGCGCGCTCGGCGTGGTCGATTTGCCACTCTTGCAGCGCAAAGCGAACTTCCACATGAGCGTCACGCGTGACCTGTTCGGCAGCGAAATTTCGAGCAACGGCGCAGAAGCATTCTCGTCGGGGCTCAAAGGCCGCTTCAACGAAGCCAAGCTCACCGACGACCATGAACTGCAAAACGAAACATACAAAGTCACACGCGTCATCGACGGCAAACTCGTCGACGAGGACACGCCCGCGCTACGCGCGATCAACTGCCGTTTGCTCGACGACTACATGACCGACTGCCAAGGCGGCATCGATCGTTGGAACAACATCATCCGCAAGGCCGGCATCGCGTTCGAATTCAAGCAACCGTACAAGGGCTTCAACCGCAAGATCGGCGAATTCGCAGGCACACGCATCAGCCCCGACGGCGAGATCCTCAGCGAAGCCGAATGGCAAGCGTCAAGCGGCCTCTGGCTCCCGAACGACGCCGACATGGCCTTCATCACCTCACTCATGAAGCCCTGTCACGAGCCCGGCCAATACGCCAGCTGGATCGCCCCGCCACGTGTCGGCATCAACAACCAGCCGGCGGAATTTGAGTACGTAAAAATCTACTAGCAAGGAGTTGTAAGCGCGGCTTCGGCCGCGCTGGTGCTGGCGTAGCCTTGAGGAGTGCAGCGTGTCAAGAAATCCATAGACAAAGTGACTTCAACGGTTGCCCCAAAGTTTGAACGAAACGTGCGGCGCGGCGTTTGCGAAGTCCTTGTCGGACGACAGCAACGTGAGTTCATACCGGCAACACAGCTGAATGAGTAGCGCGTCAATAGTGCCTACTTGCACGCCGTTTCGGCGACAAACGTT
>JAKPSO010000663.1 GCA_029571495.1 Pseudomonadota bacterium | reverse complement strand
GGTGCGCCACCCGCTGGTGCGCCAGTAACGTTCTTCGTGATCGTGACCGCTACGTTGTTACGCGTCAGCGGATTGGTCACACCGACTGTCGCATTGGCGAACAATGGAGTGGTGAGTGTTCCGCCCGTGATAGTCGGCGTTCCCCACGTGTAATTCGTCGGCGCCGTCGGCACGCCCGTTTCCGTCGCGACGCAATTCGTAGAGCCTGCCGGGATCGAAACGGTTGTACTGCCGGTAAGCGTCGCGCCCGTCAGCGTGATAGATGCGGGGTACGTCGCCGTCGGTGTTTGACAGGAGATCGAAAAGTTATATGTGCCTGGGGCGCCAGTCGCTGGCGCACCGGTGACGGTTTTGTTGAGCGTCACCGTAACTGGAATCGGGTTGATACACACCGTGGCGCTGTCCGGATTGTCCGGAAGTGTTTGCACAACGATTACGCCGGCCGGGAATCCCGACGTGATCGTGTTGCACACTTGGCCGGTAGTGCCGGAAGCAATCGTTGCATTCACCGTAAAGGTGGCAACGCCACTCGGCTTCAGGTCAACGGTTGTATTGATGTTCCCGGTACCCGCTGCTGGGCATTGATCAACGCCAGCTACGCCAACGCCAGGCAATGTGATAGCGCATGACCAAGAGTTGAACGTCACGCCAACGGGCTGCGGATCAACAACAGGAATTGCCGCTAGCGGCGAGCCGGCACTGAAGTTTGTGACGGTGAATGTGTAGGTCACGTTTGTCGTGCTACCCGGCGTGTAATTGCCGATCGAAGCGCCTTTAGTAACGCCGACGTCACCAGCGAGAATCGGCTCAAACACTGCCGTAACGTTGTCTTGTCCGCTCGACGACGACTGCACCGTGCCTAACGGGCGTCGGACGCTTGCAGCGTTAAGAATGTAGCCTTGCGGATACTGGAAGCCGTTGACAGCAGGAGTGTTCAGATCGTAAGCATTCGCGCCGGCGGTTGCCGTAAACAGGAACGTCGCGCTCGCGCCAGCGACCAAGTCGACTGCAACACCATTGACTGGATCAACGTCCGCGATTGGGAATGGCGGTAGGCCGGCGGTCAAAGGGAGAACCGATCCAATACCCGTTTGCGTTGCCGCGAAGGATGCCCCCTTCCAACATCCGTTACCCGCGCCGCTGGTCGTACACGTCCACGCCGAAAAAGTCATGCCTGGCGGTTGAACGTCCTTAATCGGAGCTTTCACCGCGTTGCCTGGCCCGAGGTTCGTGACCGTAACGGTGTACGTCACGTTTGTCGGGACACCCGGTGTATAGCTCGATGGTGTGAGCGTCTTCTGAATTTGCATATCCAGAGACGTCTGCGAGAACGCCGAAGTAGCTGCTGCTAGCGCGACGATACCGGCGCCAAGCAGTCGACAGATGTGTTTGTGCAACGTAGCCATTCAATCTCCACCCATGTTTTTTTGAAAATCGAACGCGCGCAAAATGCGTTGTCGCGCGTCGCGATTTCCCCTGCCAAACAATATACCCACAAAGTTTTAGAAAATCCATAAATATTCAATGAAATCAATTACTTATGACGGCGTCATGAGTCAATTTCTAATGACAATCGTTAACGTCAATGCGCGTTTCGGCGCTTCGCAGCGGCTCGGCTTCGCGCGCGGTTCTTGCGAAAAGCACCGGCGCATCGGTGTTTGGGGACGCGGTGCGGCGGGGACGGTTACGCGCCGGAGCCCACACCGTACGGCTTGACAGCCCCAAGTTTGCCCCGCCTTGATGCACAATGCCAGAACCCTCCACTCGTTCCATTGACTTCCCCCGATGCTGCAATCGCCACCCGATTTCACCCTCAACGCAGAATCGGTTGATAGTTCCAATTTGCCAGCGAACACGTTGAGGTTGGTATTCCGGGGCTCCGAACTATTGGTTGAGGCCTCGACGAAGGCGACGTTTGAGCACCGAGATTTTTCGAGTGACGAGCCACCGATCGTGCTCGGGCGATGGCTCGATCGCCCCGTCGTTGCGGCGGCGGTTGGCCATGACACCACCGCGCCAGCAGGAACTGAATGGGTCGGCCTCCGAAGTTTGTTCGGCGTGATGCCGGACCCGATGGTGGCGATTGCGGGCAGAGCGTCGCAACTCATCGAATGGGATCGAACACATCGCTTTTGTGGCGTCTGTGCCACGACAACTGTTCGCGAAACAACGGAGCGGGCACGGAAATGCCCGGCATGCGGTCACACGGCGTACCCGCGCATATCGCCTGCAATGATGTGCCTCGTGACGCGTGGCCGCGAAATATTGCTCGCTAGAAACGTTAATTTCCCCGCAGGCCGCTACAGCGCGCTTGCCGGCTTCTTGGAGGCCGGCGAGAGCATCGAGGATGCGATCTCACGCGAAGTGTTCGAAGAAGTCGGGTTGAAAGTCGCCCACCCTCGCTACTTCGCATCACAATCTTGGCCATTCCCGCACTCACTCATGATCGCTTTCACTGCCGAGTACGCTGGCGGCGATCTTAAGCCGAACGGCATCGAGATCGCGGAAGCAGACTGGTTCACGCGCAGCACCTTGCCGCAATTGCCACCGCGAATCTCGATTGCCCGTGCATTGATTGAAGACACGCTCAATCGGCTCGACGCTTTGTGACGCCTGCCGCGAAAACAATCTGTTGCAGGCTCTACACACGTACTAAAATCAAAAGAGTTTTCTTGGGGATGCTCCGCACAATTATTTCGCTTCGACCACGTCACCTCCGCGACACTCTACGCGTCGCCGTCGCGGCCGCGCTGCTAGGCGTTTCCGGCATCTCTTACGGCCAAAACGCGGATCTGCAAGACATCAACCGTTTATTGAAAGCCGGGCAAGCGCAACAAGCGCTTGATAAGGTCAACGTCTATCTCACGACTAAGCCAAAGGACGCGGTGGGCCGATTTATCCGTGGATTGGCACAGTCGGAACTCGGTAAGACCAACGACGCGATCATGACCTTCCAGTCGCTCACTGAGGATTATCCCGAGCTACCTGAGCCTTACAACAACCTCGCAGTGCTCTACAGCTCGAAGGGTCAGTTCGAAAAAGCGCGTGTCGCGCTCGAGCTTGCGATACAGACGCACCCAAGCTATTCCACCGCGCACGAGAATCTTGGCGACATTTACGCCAAGCTCGCAAGCCAAGCGTATGACAAGGCGTTGCAGCTCGACAAAGGTAACCCGGGCGTCGCTACAAAGCTTAATCTCGTTCGCGACCTGTTCTCGACCAATCCAAAATCGAACACCGCGCCGCGCGCTGCCGTGAGCACGGCGACTATGCCTGTAGCCGCGCCGCCGCCACCCGTGGCAGTAGCTGCAGCGCCAGTTCAGGCGAAAGCCGCCCCAGCCCCCGTGCCTGCCCCTATCACGGCTGCACCGGTTGCAACCGCGCCTCCGGCCCCGGCCAAGGCACCGCCGCCTACTCCCGTCCCAGCGCCAGTTGTCAGCGACGCAACGAACGACGTCACCAACGCGGTCAACGGTTGGGCAAAAGCCTGGGCCAGCAAGAACATCGATACCTACTTAGGCGCGTATTCAAAGTCCTTCCGGCCGGAAGACGGCGCCTCGCGCTCCGAGTGGTCCGCGACCCGTCGCGAACGTCTCGCCGCGCCGCGTCGCATCACAGTTGAACTCCTCGGCACAACGGTTGAGATGTTGTCGCCAACCGAAGCAAGAGTCACCTTCCGCCAGTCGTACTCGTCTGACGCGCTGCAAACGCGCTCGCGTAAGACGTTGACCCTCGTGAAAGAGGGTTCGCGCTGGCTTATCACACGTGAACGCGTGGGCTAGACCGAATCGGATGAGGATTATTCGCAAAACTCCGCGCACATCTAACCGACTCGCCAACTTCGTTAAGCATGTTGGCAGCGGCGCTCTTGTATGCACGCTGCTCATGGTCCCGTCCGGCGTTTTGGGCGGCGGCGGGCTCGGCTACAGCGACGCGGAATCGTTACTCCTCAAGGCGTTGCGTGAAGTGCGTCTTGCGCAGCTAGACGCGGCGCGTAAGACCATCGCCGAGCTGATCGTTCGCTATCCCAACTACCGCTTGGCTCACCTCGTGCAGGGCGACTTGTGGCTCGCGAAGGCAAAGCCACTGCAGAGCCTCGGCAACACATCGCAACCGATCGAACAACTCGTCGGCCTGCGCGCCGAAGCCGCCGCGCGCGTGCAGCGCGAAAACGATTCGTTCAAGCCCGATCAGGTCCCCGCCAATTTTTGGCGGCTACCAACGGCGCAGCAGTACGCGCTGGCCGTTGACGTGGACAAATCGCGTCTTTACGTGCTCGAAAACCAAAACGGGCGTCTCGTCCGCGTTGCGGACTTCTACGCCAGCGTCGGCAAAGCGGGCGCCGGCAAGGCCAAAGAAGGTGACCAACGCACGCCGCTCGGTGCCTACACGCTCAAGGGCGCTGTTTCGCGCGACAAGCTTACGGACTTTTACGGCGCCGGCGCGTTTCCGCTTGACTATCCCAACGTCTGGGACCGCTTACAAGGGCGCAATGGTTTCGGCATCTGGTTGCACGGCGTACCCAGCGACACCTATGCGCGCGCTCCACGCGCGAGTGATGGCTGTGTCGTCGTATCGAACCCCGATCTGAAGCTGATCGAAAAATTCATTGCACCGGGCCAAACCTCGGTCGTGATCGCCCAACGCATTGACTGGGTGGACCGCGAAATCGCCGGTCGTCAGTCGCAAGGCCTGCTCACGGCGATCGAACGCTGGCGCACAGATTGGCAGGCGCTAGATACGCCAAAGTACTTGCAGCACTACGCGCCGAACTTTACGAGCGATACCGCGCGGCTACCGGAATGGCGCGCACAGAAGCTCGCAGCCAACGCCGGAAAGACGTGGGTCAAAGTGGAACTGGGCAACCTCTCCGCCGTCCAATACCCCGGCGTCAACGGCCTTGTTGTCGTGACGTTTGATCAGAACTATCAAAGCAGCAACCTCAACGGCCAAACTCGCAAGCGTCAGCTCTGGCAACTAATTGATGGTCGCTGGCAAATCATTTACGAAGGCTCTGCCTGATTTCACTTACCCATCAAGGACTATGAACACAATCGCCCGCTTTTTCGCGATCAGCGCAGCAGCGCTTACGCTTACCGTCGCGCACGCACAGGACAAACCGCGCGT
>JAKPSO010000662.1 GCA_029571495.1 Pseudomonadota bacterium | reverse complement strand
ATAGGTCACGATGGCTCTCTCCCTCAGTACGGCAAAAAAGACCGAACCCGTGATGTTCGACAAAATTCTCATCGCCAATCGTGGTGAGATCGCGCTGCGAATTCAGCGCGCGTGTCGTGAAATGGGCATCAAGACGGTGGTCGTCCATTCCGAAGCCGATGCCGACGCGAAGTACGTCAAGCTCGCCGATCAGTCCGTCTGCATCGGCCCCGCGCCGTCCGCGCAAAGCTACCTGAATGTTCCGGCCATCATCGCTGCCGCGGAAGTTACGGACGCACAGGCGATTCACCCCGGCTACGGTTTTCTTTCGGAAAACGCGGACTTCTCTGAAAAAGTTGAGAAGTCGGGCTTCGTGTTTATTGGCCCACGTGCCGAGACGATTCGCCTGATGGGCGACAAGGTGTCCGCCAAGTCCGCAATGAAGAAGGCCGGCGTGCCAGTCGTGCCCGGCGTTGAAGGCGCCCTGCCTGACGATCCGCGCGAGATCATCAAGATTGCGCGCACCATTGGCTACCCGGTCATCATCAAAGCTTCCGGCGGCGGCGGCGGGCGCGGCATGCGCGTCGTTCACACCGAAGGCGCACTGATTAACGCGGTGACGCTTACCAAAGGTGAAGCGCTGGCCGCGTTCGGCAATGGCACGGTTTACATGGAGAAATTCCTAGAAAACCCGCGTCACATCGAAATTCAAATTCTCGCCGATCAGCACAAGAACGCGGTGTACCTTGGCGAGCGCGACTGCTCGATGCAACGTCGCCACCAGAAGATCATCGAAGAAGCGCCCGCACCGGGCATCGCGGACAAGCTGATCGCCAAAATCGGCGAGCGCTGCGCCGAAGCCTGCCGCAAAATCGGCTATCGCGGCGCTGGCACGTTTGAGTTCCTTTACGAGAACGGCGAGTTTTATTTCATCGAGATGAACACTCGCGTGCAGGTGGAACACCCGGTGACCGAGCTGATTACGGGCATCGACATCGTTCAGGAGCAAATCAAGATTGCCGCGAACATGAAGATGACGCTGCGCCAGAAAGACATCATCAAACGCGGCCACGCGATTGAGTGCCGGATCAACGCTGAAGACCCGAATTCGTTCGTTCCGTCACCGGGGCGCATCACGAGCTGGCACGCGCCCGGCGGCCCCGGAATTCGTGTGGACTCGCACGCGTACAACGGCTACTTTGTGCCGCCAAACTACGACTCAATGGTCGGTAAATTGCTCTCTTACGGTGCGACGCGCGAGCAGGCGATTGCCCGGATGCGCATTGCTCTCTCGGAGATGATCGTCGAAGGCATTAAGACCAACACGCCGCTGCACCGCGAACTCATGGACGACGCTGAGTTCATGAAAGGTGGCTTCTCGATTCACTACCTTGAGCAGCGCATGGCCAAGCTTGCGGAACGCCGCAAGTGACTTTATCGCGCGGTGTGAAGTGAGCGGCCTAAGCTGGTTGGAGATTTCTGGGCCGGTCAAAGGCGCGGCGGCTGACGCTATCGCCGATGCGCTCATGGAGTCGGGTGCATTGGCCGTTGACGTAGCGGACCTGAACGCGGAGAGTGACGCCGAACAGCCGATTTTTGGCGAACCGGGCATGGCGCTGACGCAGCGCTGGGCCGACAGTCGCATCGCGGCGCTCTTTGACAGCGACGTGCCGACCGAAGACATCGAGGCGTTGTGGAATTCGTTGCGCGTGGAGGCGGGCGATGCCTTGGGCGCGCACGAGTTTCGCGTCGTACCCGAGACCGACTGGGTGCGCGCCACGCAGGCGCAGTTTGAACCCATCGAAATCACGCCGAAGCTCTGGATCGTCCCAACGTGGTGCGAACCGCCGAACTCCGCCGCGATCAACTTGCGCGTCGATCCGGGGCTTGCTTTTGGCACGGGCACACACCCCACGACGCGGCTCTGTCTGCAGTGGCTCAGCGACATGCCGCTTACGAACAAGACAGTGCTCGATTACGGCTGTGGCTCGGGCATCTTGGCGATGGCTGCGTCTGCGCTCGGCGCGTCTGAAGTGTTTGGCGTAGACATAGATCCGCAGGCGGTCGAAACGGCGCGGCGCAACACGGCGGCCAATGGACTCGCGGCCCGTTACGCGGTGTCGGACGACGCGTTGGAGCAGCAATTTGACGTAGTGGTCGCCAACATTTTGGCCGGGCCGCTGACGGTGCTCGCGCCAGCAATCTGCCAACACGTGAAAAGCGGTGGCCAGCTAGCGCTTGCTGGAATTCTCTCGCCGCAAATTGAGCGCATCAAAGAGGCGTATGCGCCGTGGATCACGATGTCGGTCACCGCTGAGCGTGAAGGCTGGGTTCGCATGACAGGCATTCGCGCCTGACGGGGCGTTCGCCCTGCGGCGCGGCCCCGGTTTGCGCCGTGCGCTACGATTGAGCCATGACTTTTTCTTCTCAGGCCGCCGCTGTCACGCAATGCCCGCATTGCAGCGCGAGGTTTCGCGTGCGTGCGGAGCAGGTAAAAGTGCATTCGGGGTTGGTTCGCTGCGGCGCGTGTCGCGGGATATTTGATGCCGTCGAACATCTGATCGAAGGCACACTGCCGCGTAACGACCCACCGGATGACGAGTTCGGCAGCGAGCCGCCGCGCACGATCATTCAGGGCATGGCCGCGATGCAAGACAGCGCAGACGTAGCACCCAAGGCCCTTACGCCGAAGGCAATCCCCGTCTCGCCAGCGACGTCCCCTCTTCGCGCCGCGTCTGCCGCTGCTTCGGTCGCGGCTCCTGTGCCGCTCCAGAAACCACCGATTACGCCGGCGCCCAAAGCGGACTTAGAGCCGGACATTGAGCACATCGAAATCGGGCCGGTTGGATACGGTGCGGTCGACGAAAGACCAGACCGTGCTTTTCGCCACGTTGATTTGGAGGCGACCGAATCGGTCCCCGTTCGAAATGACGAGGCCGACGCGCTCAGTCGCTATCACTGGCGCGAGCCCGAACGCAAGGCATCGCGCGCTTCGCGATGGGTGTACGGATTTTTGTCGCTGTTGGCTTTGGTGGGTCTCATCGCGCAGGCTGCGTATTTCTTTCGAGATGAAATCGCCAACCGCGTACCGCAGCTCGCGCCATCGCTTGCCAATGCCTGCGAGTATGTCGGGTGCCGACTGCAGCCACCGCGACGCTCGGAGTCGCTTGGTTTTGTCGGCAGTGATCTCGCCGCAGACCCGGCGCACAAAGGACTGCTCATCTTTACTGCGACGCTGCGCAACACCGGAGACCGCACCGTTGCCTATCCGCATCTCGTGCTGACTCTGGATGGCTTGGGCGGGCAAATGGTCGCGCGGCGCGTGTTCGCGCCAAAAGAATTCGCGCCAGCGAACGCCAACGTGGCGCATGGCCTAGATGGCGGCGCCGAGATTGAGATCAAGCTCTACCTAGACGCGAGCCAAGCCAACGTCGTGGGCTTCAAGGTCGACCACGCCTATCTCTGACGGCGTGCAGCAATGAGCCCCGGACCCAAACGCCGCAACGTTGCGCCGCGATCTGCCATCGCGTTGTGGGTCGTTATCGTGTGCGTCGCGATCATCGTGTACGCGAGCTTGCAGCCGTTCATGGGTTGGAACCCGTTGCCGGCCAATGCGAAGTTTTTCCTGTGGCAGTTCGCCCAGCGCTGGACCATTGCGGATGCCATTTTCAACGTCGCCGCATATGTACCGTTGGGTTTCGCGCTTGTTATCGCGCTTCCGGCCCACTGGTCGCGGCGGCGTTATCTGGTCGTAACACTGCTGTTTGCATTCGCGTTGTCATTCGCGGTCGAAACCGCGCAGATGTGGCTCCCGACGCGCTACGCCAGTTCGTATGACACCGTGGCAAATGTGGCGGGAGCGTTGGGCGGTGCGTTGCTCGGATTACTCGTGGTGGCCTCGCCGCGACTCATCGCCGCATTGACGCGTCTTCGCGAAGTTGCGATCGTGGCGGGCCAGTCGGGCGACCTGCAACTGGTGCTCCTCGTGGTGTGGTTGATCGCGCAGGTCAACCCCGCGATCCCACTGTTCGGCGCTGCCTTCCACCCTGGCAGTCAGGCCGCGTATGAACCCGCGGTCGTAGTTGTCGAACTGGCACAGACGGCCTCGGCCCTTATCGGAATTGGCCTGTTCACTGACTTGACGATGCGAAAGCGATGGATGGGCGGGCTCGCATTGGTGTTCGTGTTGGCGTCAGCGATTGCGATGAAGGTCGCTGTCGCTCAGGCGGTGTTGAAACCGTTGGCGTGGGAAGACTGGTTGCGACCAGGGCACACGCTGGGCTTAGCCGCTGGCGCGTTTTCGCTGATGATTTTGTTTTGGTTGCCGCGGCGTGCGAAGTCTGTGCTGGCGAGCATTGCGTTGCTCTCTGGCGTGCTGATCATGCTTTTGCTTCCGGACATGGTGGCCGCAAAAGCGCCGCTGTCGATCTTTAGCTGGAACTACGGCCACTTGCTGCATTTGAA